>JAQICW010000683.1 GCA_027858355.1 Desulfobacula sp. | reverse complement strand
AGTGCATATCACAGGCTTGCCTACAGGTCTGCCATTGATTACCCCATTGTCTGTGCAGGGGTTCTTTTAAAAGCATCTCCAAAAAATGAAATAGCAGATGCAAGGATCGTTGTTGGTGCCATGGGAAGATCCCCGCTCTTCCTTGCCCAGGCATCTTCTTCTTTAAAGGGGAAAAAGCTTAACGATACAACTGCTTTCAAAAAAGCGGCAGACGCTTCCATGGATAGTGCTGCAACATTTGCCGTTCATAATGTAGGTTCAACCCTTGAGTACCGTTGTGCCATGGTGTCCCAAATGGTTCTCCGTGCTCTTGAACAGGCTGCTGCAGAGATAAAGGTATAACAGATAAATATTGGAGTATTTTTAAAATGGAAAAAATTCAGGTCTTCTTAAATATTAATGATAAACCCTGTGAGGTCATGATCTATCCAAATGATACACTTCTGGAAGTATTGCGGGACGAACTTGACCTGACCGGGTCAAAAGAAAGCTGCGGTGAAGGTGTTTGCGGGTCCTGCACCGTTCATATGGATGGAAATCCTGTCCGGTCCTGCCTGACCCTTGCCATGGAAGCTGTGGGAACAAAAATCACAACAGTGGAAGGCCTTGCCAACGGGGAGCAATTGTCAGATCTTCAGCAGTCCTTTATTGATCACGGGGCTGTCCAGTGCGGATTCTGCACCCCGGGCATGCTCATGAGTGCTGATGCTTTGCTCAAAAAAAATTCCAGGCCCGATGAAAAAACCATTCGAAAAGCCCTTAGCGGAAACATATGCCGGTGCACGGGATATGCAAAAATTATTGAAGCCGTTGCCCATGCCGGCAATCCACAGAACCATTGCCCCGATTGTAAACCAGGGAAGTAAAACAGGGGAGTAAAACAAAGGAGTAAAATATGTCTGACTACACCATCGTGGGCAAACGAATGCCCAGGGTTGATTCCAGGGCCAAGGTTATGGGAAAAGCAAAATTTACAGCTGATCTGAAACTGCCTGGCATGCTGGTGGGGAAAATAAAACGAAGCCCCTATGCCCATGCCCGCATTTTAAATATTGATACCTCAAAAGCCCTGGCTCTTGCCGGTGTAAAAGCTATTGTCACTGGTAAAGACACGGAAGGTGTTAAATGGGGGGTGTTTGCCTATACCCGTGACCAGCAGTTTATTCAAACCCAGAAGGCCAGATACATCGGGGATGAAGTAGCTGCCGTGGCTGCCGTTGATGAAGACACTGCCCTTGAAGCCCTTGACCTCATTGAAGTCACATATGAAGAGCTTTCCCCTGTATTTGATCCCATGGAAGCCATGGCATCACAAACAGAACTCATCCATGAAGACTTTCCCAACAATATAAACATACATGTTAATATAGATACTGGGCATGTGGATGAAAACTTTAAAAAAGCCCATTATATCAGGGAAGACACCTTTGTGGCGCCTGAAGAATCTTATTTCCAGGCCGAACCATATACTGTTGTGGCAAGATTCGACCATGAAGACTGCCTGGAAGTCTGGTGCCCCAATGGCGGACCACATATGAAATCCAAACCCCTTTCCAATTCATTCAAGATACCTCTGCACAAGGTAAAGATTAGAAAAATAGCCATTGGCGGTGCATTCGGGGGTCGATCCGAGATCTGCCCGGCCGATTATATCTGTGCTCTTCTGGCAAAAAAAACCCAAAAACCAGTAAAAATTGAGTTCACAAGAGAAGAAAACACCATTGGCACCCGCCAGGGCCATGCCATGATCACCACCCACAAAACAGGAGTCGACGAAAAAGGCCAGGTCCTTGCAAGAGAAACCACATGCTATATGGACGGGGGTGCCTATTCCAGCACAGGACCCATAGCAACAAGTGTCCCCTTTCTCTCCATGGAACAGGCCTATAGAATGGGAAGTGTTCGATACAACGGGTATCGAATTTATACCAACAAACCCATCAGAGGCATGATAAGAACCCATGGCCGTGGTTTTGCCTGTGGGCTTGACACCCAGCTGGACATGATTGCAGGACACCTTGGAATTGATCCTGTGGAGATACGACTGAGAAACTCCCGGCAGCCGGGTGAATATACCAGTACAAAATCCTATGTGGACTCCTGTGCCATGGATGAAACCATCCACAAGGCCGTTGAACGCTCAGGTTTCAAGGAAAAATGGGGGAAACTGCCACCCTTCCATGGTATCGGTATCGGTACCAATTCAGTGCAGACAGGATTTCCCATGGGTATCCGCGGGGGCTCCCAGGCCTTTATCAAATTCAACGAAGATGGAGAAGCAACTGTCATGTCAGGGGTTGTGGACAACGGCCAGGGAAATGAAAACATGCTGGTCCAGATTGCAGCTGAAGAGCTGGGCCTTCTGCCTGAAGACATCCATCTGGTCTCGGCTGATACAGAGACCACGTCTTCTGATCCTGGATCATATTCCCAGGTTTCAACCTTTGTGGGCGGTCATGCTGTTAAAATAGCTGCACAAAACTGCAGGGAAAAACTTTTTAAAGTGGCTGCCAAAGTTTTAAAGGTGGGTCCTGACCAGCTTAGGGCTGAAAACCGTCTGATTTTTGTCAAAAATGATCCTGCAAAATCCATCCCCATTAAAAAAGTGGTGAGAATCAGCCTTTTAAACTTCACTTCTGTTAATGCCGAAGGTGGATACTGGCCCAGGGTGGATATGAAACGAGAATGGGTTAAAAATCCCTATGGCCAGATGTGCGAAGCCTTTTCCTTTGGCACCACCATTGTTGAAGTCAAGGTGGACCCTGACACTGGTCAGGTTGAGGTCTTGGAGGTAACTGCTGCCCAGGATGTTGGATATGGGATAAATCCCCTGGTTCTTGAAGGCCAGTTTGAAGGCGCCCTTACCATGGGCGGACAGGGCGGCATGCTCACTGAATACCATGAATGGAAGGATGGCCGGTGCATCAACACGAACATGCTGGATTATAAACTGCCCCTGGCCTGTGACATGCCTCCTAAAATAAATAATATCATTGTGGAATCCATTGATCCAAAAGGACCATACGGGGCCAAGGAAGCCGGCATGTCCATTGCCATGTCTGCAGCACAAGGCTACAGCGCAGCAGTGAGCAATGCCATCGGTGTTTACATGGACTCTTTTCCCTTAACCCCGGACAAGATTCTGGCTGCCATTAAAGGAAAAGCCAGGAATGATTCACAATAAAGAACGCAAAGAATTGATTACAATCAGGATATATAAATGAAGAAAATCAGAGTTGAAGATGCTGTTGGAACTGTTATTGCCCACGACATGACACGGATCATCCGAGGAGAATTCAAAGGAGTTGGATTTAAAAAAGGGCATGTTGTACAAAAAGAGGATATCCCGGAACTTTTAAAGATCGGGAAGCAGTATCTCTATGTTCTTGATCTTGGGAAAGATCAGCTTCATGAAGATGATGCTGCCAAAAGAATTTCAAGGGCTATTTCAGAACCAGCCCTGGAATTTTCAGAACCCCGGGAAGGCAAAATCAATATTATCACCCCCCATGCAGGCCTTCTAAACATTAATGTTGATGCCCTGCTCAAGGTCAACAAGATGGAGAGCATTATTGTTGCCACCTTGAAAAACACCTTTCCCTGCAAAAAAGGGGAAATCATTGCTGCCACCCGAATCATTCCTTTGACCATCCCCACAAAAAAGATCGAGGCACTGGAGGTGCTGGCCAAAGAAACGGGAACCATTTTATCGGTCACGCCCTATAAATCCTTAAAGGTGGGTGCAGTGGTAACTGGTTCTGAAATCTATAACGGGCTGATTACAGATGATTTTGGTCCATCCGTGGGCAAAAAAATTATCCAGGCCGGATGTACCCTTATTAAAAAAATTCTTGTACCCGACGATATTACAGCCATTTCCACTGCTGTTCTGGAATTAAAAGATCTGGGGTGTGAGCTGATCATTACCACGGGGGGATTGTCCGTGGACCCGGATGATGTCACCCGCCAGGGCGTTATCAAGGCTGGAGCAGATGTTATATTTTATGGAAGCCCCGTTCTTCCCGGGGCCATGCTCATGATCTCACAGCTTTTTGACATAATAGTTATCAGCCTGCCTGCCTGTGTGTTTTATTACAAGCATACTGTGTTTGACCTGGTTTTCCCCAGGGTACTTGCTGGTGAAAAAATCAGTGGAGATGATATTGCTGCCATGGGACATGGGGGGTTGTGCATGAACTGCAAGGTCTGCCACTATCCAGTCTGTTCCTTTGGCAGATAAGTTCAGGGCCGTTTCATCATGTTAAACACACCCCAAAATTCTCATAAACTTGCACTGAAACGGCTGCCACCTTTTTCACACAAACAAGTCTTTGTGAATATGGACATAAAACAAAAATGAAAACAGAAAAGATAAAAGATCTTATTATTGCTGTAAAAGGCGCAGGAGAAATGGCCACAGGTACTGCCCATCGCCTTTTTCAATCAAATTTTAAAAATATCTTCATGATGGAGACCCCCAACCCCATGGCCGTCAGAAGGCAGGTCAGTTTCTGCGAAGCCATACATGATGGGGGAATTATTGTGGAAGGGGTTAAGGCAGAAAAAGTCCTTCATTCAGATGAGATCCAAAGGGCATGGGAAAACAACCACATCCCCGTCCTTGTTGATCCGGAATGGAACGCCATAAAAATGATCCATCCCCATGTGGTGATTGATGCCATTATTGCCAAGAAAAATCTGGGGACAAATCTTTTTGAAGCCCCTTTGGTTATCGGACTTGGACCTGGATTTGAAGCTGGCTGCGATGTGCATATGGTCATAGAAACCAATAGGGGCCACAACCTTGGAAGGGTCATTTTAGAAGGCTGCCCTGAACCCGATACGGGTTCCCCCGGCAATATAAAGGGGTATACCAGAGAGAGGGTCCTGCGGGCACCATGTGCAGGGATATTTCATTCTGAATTGAATATCGGTGAAGCTGTCAAAAAAGGACAGATTGTCGGATATGTTGACAACACTCCTGTTAAAGTACAGATTGACGGTGTCATACGCGGACAGATCAGAAACAACACCATGGTAGTAAATAAACTGAAAATTGGAGACATTGATCCCAGAGGAAATATCGAATATTGTGCCATGATATCGGAGAAAGCACGGGCCATTGGGGGCAGTGTGCTGGAAGCTATTTTAAAAAAATACAATCAATGACAGATAAAAAAATAATATAGACTACAGGAGAAAAAACATGCGGGTATTAATAATAGGCGGAGTCGGCGGTATGGGTCAGGGCGTTGCAAGGGACCTGATAAAACAAAAAGAGGTTACAGCTGTTATTTTAGCTGACCTGTATCCAGATCCCGAAAGGCTGTCAAAAAAACTGCGTGAAAGTGAAAAAACAAGTCTCATTAAAATGGATGTCAACGACCATGACACCATGGTGAATGCATTCGAGGAAGTCAATGTGATCATCAACACGGCTGGACCATTTTATAAGACAGCCGTTCCCGTAGCCAGAGCTGCTGTGGAAGCAAAAGTAAATTACATTGATATCTGTGATGATTATGAAGGCACCCAGATTCTATTTAACTCTGAGATTGATAAAATGGCAAAAGAAGCTGGTATCACTGTTCTCACAGGCATGGGCTCTGACCCAGGCACCAACAATATTCTGGTTAAATGGTATGCAGACCGCCTGGACAAGGTTGATGAAATTTATCTTTACTGGGTGGTCAGTATTGCCGAACTTGCAGGAGCAGCCTGGGACCACAGTCTTCATATGACCCTGGGAAAAATCCCCCAATATATTGATGGCGAACTGGTTTATGTGGAAGGCGGGACCGAAGAAGTGGCAGAGCAGTTTCTTGAACCCCTTGGTACCTGCCACGTCCGCTACGTGGGTCATCCCCAGCCTTTGACGCTGCCCAGATACATCAAAGGGGTTAAAAATGTTATCATCAAAGGGGCTCTTATCCCCCTATGGGTGGACGAACTGATACAAGAACAAAAAAATACAGGTCTTTTAGACACAAAATCCATTGATATCAAGGGAACCCAGGTCACCCCCTATGATCTTGCTTTAAAACTCTGGGAGACCATTCCTGAGGGAAGGGATAACGGGCCCCAGTCTTCCGGCCTTAAAGTAATTGTCAAAGGAGAAAGAGATGGTAAAAAAATTACCTACACGGCTGACATGGTGGGCAGAATGGCCCCGGGAACGGGGCTTCCAGCCTCTATCGCATCCCTTATGATGGCGGCCGGTGATGTGACTATAAAAGGTGTGGTGGCACCGGAAGGCTGCATTGACCCGGATAAATTCCTTGGTGCTTTCTTAAAAAGAGGCGCTAGAATCCATCAGACCCAGAAAATTTCCTCCATGTTTGAACCCGACAGGTTGGAACCAGACAATTTTAAACCGGACAAATAAATCAGGAGGTCTTCCATGAAAGAGACAGAAAAACTAAATATCACCAAAAGCCGGGAATTGTTTGAAGAGGCGCTGACACTTATCCCAGGAGGTGTCCTGGGTGCCAGAAAGCCAGGCGATTTTATTGACGGGGAATACCCCATCTTTCTTGATACAGGGAAAGGTTGCCACTTGACTGATGTTGACGGCAATGAATTTATTGATTTTCTCTGCGGTTACGGCCCCATCATCCTGGGTTACTGTGAAGAAGAAGTGGATGAAGCCGTTTACAAACAGATAAAAGACAAAGGTTTTTGTTTCACCCTGACCCAGAAATTTCAAAACGAGCTTGCCAAAAAATTGACCCAGATTGTACCCTCTGCTGAAATGAGTATTTTCCTGAAAACAGGTTCTGATGCCACCACGGCCAGCATCCGTATTGCCCGGGCCCACACACAAAAACTTAAGGTGATGCGATGCGGTTACCATGGCTGGCATGACTGGTGTGTTGAGATGAAAGGCGGCATCCCGTCAAAATTCTATGAAGATGTTTTTGAATTCCAGTACAATCATCTTGACCAGCTGGAAGAGCTGATGGCAACCCATGGACATGATACGGCCGCCATCATCATGACCCCTTTTGGCCATCCCAACCACAAGGAAATGCAACTTCCTGCACCTGGTTTCCTTGAAGGAGCCAGACAAATTGCAGACAAGTATGGGGCTGTTCTGATCTATGATGAGATTCGTACGGGTTTCAGGCTTTCCATGGGCGGTGCCCAGAAACTCTACGGGGTCACTCCAGATCTGACAATTCTTGGAAAAGCCATTGCAAACGGATATCCCATCTCCGTTGTGACAGGGAAAAAAGATGTCATGATGGCGGCTGAAAGCAAGCTGTTCATTTCTTCCACCTTTTTCCCCAATAGCGAGGCCTTTGTTGCCGCCCTTAAAACCATTGAAATCCTTGAGCGGGACAATGTCCTTGAAAATATCTGGGAAAAGGGCCAGCGATTCATGAACAGCATCCAGGCATTGATTGACACGCATGATGTCGGCGCTGAACTGACAGGGGTGGCCCCCATGTTCTACATCACATTTAAAAAAGAGGAAACAGGCGCATACAAAGGCAAGCGCAAGGTTTTTTACACCCAGCTGATCCGGAAAGGATTCTTTTTCACCCCATTTCACCATGCCTATATCAGCTATAGACACACTCAAAAAGACCTGGATCTTACTCTCAATGCAATGGATGAATCCTTAGCCTTTATCAAAGATAAATATCACTAGAATAAAAAAGGAAATATTTGTTTGAAACCCAATTCACCCCTGGTATAAAGTGTTTCAATCCCTGCTTGTTCCAAAGAGGGTACAAGTATTTATTTTTCAAAGCAATAGATAACATGAATAAATTTTCAAGGACTAGGTACTTTCACCTATTGATTTTATTATAACCCCTATATATAACACAATAGTTCCTTTTTCCCTCCAGGCTGTCTCTACTCGCGAGAATGTAAGCGAAAGAGCGAAGCTGTGCCAAAGCCCTTCCTTTAAAAATCCAGCGGGCTTTTTGATTCCTTGATGGTCCTTGATTTGACAGTGTGGGTATAAATCATGGTGGTTCGGACATCACTGTGCCCCAGAAGCTCCTGGATGGTCCTTATATCATAGTTTGCCTGGAGCATATGACTTGCAAAACTGTGTCTCTTATGGGGAGCTCCCCATAAGAGGCATTATGTAGAGTCAGATATAATGGGGAGTGTGGTCGCTTAAATAAGACTTTCTGGGTATAAATCCTTGAAACACTCCCCATAATAAAGCATGCTCATCCTATCTTAAAACAAGAAAGGAGGAGTTTTTTATGAATCAATTACATGAAACCAAAGACGCAATAGATTCCGTATTGCGTATTATGGCAGAACGTGAATACGCGGCTTCAACCATTAAGACACATCGAGGAATTCTTAATTCCCTGATAAAGTTCATGGAAAAAAATCATTATACCAAAATGGAGGAACATGTTGGCCTGGCCTACATCAAGGAAAGAACCGGTGCGACTATGAATGGATTTTGGGGGCCAGGCAATCAAAAGATTAATACCGCTCTCAAACCGGTACAAAACCTGTTTTATTACCTGGATAATGGGGATTTGTCCTATTTCATGCGCTCCAAAATCAAGCCGTTTCAATGTCCATTTGCGTTTAAGTCTGAATATCAATTGTTTCAAAAAGAATACCGTGAACGTAATTATGCCAATGCCACCATTGTATGCAACAATAACATTGTCAGGCGATTGCTTACTTTTCTGCTAAAAAAAGTCAACTCGTCAGATGATATCACGATAACCCATTTAACAGAATTCCTGGCAGCATTTGCCGGATGCAGACCAAGATATGTTTCTACTGTTCTTTATGTGTTGAGGAATTATTTTACGTTTTTGCAGGACATGAATATTATAAAAACAGATCTTGCTGCATCACTTCCGCATGTGAGAATTCTGCGTAATGCGTTTATTCCTCATGCATGGGAAACAGATGACGTTAGAAAATTACTGGCTTCAATCGACCGGAATTCCACCAAGGGGAAGCGGGATTATGCCATTCTTCTTATGATAGTGCATCTTGGTCTCAGAGTAAGCGATATACGCAACATGAGGCTGTCAGATTTAAACTGGAACAGAAAAACAATTACACTGAGTGTGCGAAAAACAGGACAAGCACTGGAGTTGCCACTTCTCGATGACATTGGCTGGGCTATTATTGATTACTTGAAAAATGGTCGGCCTCAAACCGCATGCAATAGACTTTTTGTACGACATCGTGCGCCCTTTGATTCTTTTGGGGAAAATCAGAGTTTCTACAGTGAATTACATCGATATATGCAAGTTGCAGGCATTACTCCGCCTACCGGTGTACATTGCGGACTACATTCCTTGAGAAGTACGCTTGCCAGAAACATGTTGGAAGCCAAAACCCCTCTTCCAGTTATTTCGGAAGTTTTAGGGCACACAAACATAAATACCACCAGCATTTATCTCAAGATTGATCTTGACGGATTGAGAAAGTGTGCCTTGGATCCTGAGGAGGTACTTTAGTTATGACTGGAATTTATCAAGGGCGCAGTGATTTATCTGGTATGATGGCTTCCTTCCTTAATGAGAAAAGGATGACGGGTTACAAATACGCTAATCAGGAGAAATTGCTCATCCGGTTTGACAGCTATTCCGACAGAAATGGATATACAGGGATACGTATAACAAAATCCATGGTGGATGACTTCATCTATTCGCCATTGGAACAGCCGTCAACTCACTATTTGAAAGAACGTTTGTTGCGGGATTTTGCATTGTTTTTGGTTCGACATGGGTACCAGGAAGTTTACATTGCAAAAGTAGAATCAGCACCTGTTAAAAAATGTTCCCATATTCCTTATATTTTTATGGAAGAAGAGATGAGGCATATTTTTACCGCAGTTGATGCATGGGAAGATTCATTTTATACAAACAGACACCTGGTTGATCCGGTTCTTTTCCGCTTGCTTTATGGAACCGGCATGAGAGTATCGGAGGCGTTAAATATAATGGTCAAAGATTTTGATGGAATCAATGGTGTCCTGACCGTATATCATGCCAAAAACAATAAGGATCGGCTGATTCCGCTTGCGTTAAGCCTTGCCGGCAGGATAGGCAAATTCATTAATGTCTTTCACAAATATTCTCAAGATACAGCTTACCTGTTCCAGTCACCCAGAAAGGGCAAGACGGACAAAAGTACAGTGTATCGTCGTTTCCGCCAATACTTGCAATGTGCCAACATCCCCCATACCGATGCTGGTCCGAGAGTGCATGATTTACGCCACAACTACGCTGTCAAATGCTTGAAAAAATGGGTGCTGGCGGGTGAAGAGTTAACCAATCTATTACCCTATCTGGCTGCATACATGGGGCACTCGGATTTCAGAGGCACGCAGTACTATCTCCGCCTAACGGCTGATCTGTATCCCGACATTATCAATCGCTTAGAGGCAAATTTCGGTCACGTCATACCAGAAGGAGGGCCGACTGATGAAGAACAATGATTTTCCTAAACACCTCTCTTATTTCCTGTCAAAGCACCTACCGGGGCAGAGAAACGCCAGCACACACACGATAGCATCTTATCGCGACGTCTTTAAACTGCTATTGATATTCTGTGAGTCAGCAAAATCAATTAAGCCAGAAAAAATCAAGACAAGTGATCTGTCGAAAGAGCTGATTCTCCACTTTCTTGATTGGCTTGAAAAAGAACGAAAATGTTCCATTTCAACTCGGAACCAGCGCCTTGCTGTAATTCATTCCTTTGTTCACTACGTACAGAAAGAATCTCCAGAGAATCTGTTTGAATTTAAAAAAATACTCTCAATACCGAACAAAAAATATCCCCGGACGTTGGTCCCCTATCTTACTGGTCAAGAGATGCAATTTCTACTCTCCCAACCTGATACGTCAACAACTGAAGGATTCCGGAATGCTATACTTCTATCTGTCCTCTACGATACAGGTTCCAGAGTGCAGGAGTTGATAAACATTAGAGTAAAGGATGTGCGCTTATCTTCTCCGGCCGTCATAAGACTGCATGGTAAGGGTCGCAAAATTCGACAAGTACCGCTCATGGGCAAAACATCTAAGGTACTCGGTTTATATCTTGAAATGAAAAAATACCATCCTGGAATCTCCAAGGGTGATAATTACCTGTTTGTAAACCAGAAGAAGCAGCAACTGTCACGATGGGGCATTTCTTATATCTTGAACAAATATGTTGAGAAGGCAAAAGATGACGTTGGTTTCAATGTTGATTTTCCTGTGACACCCCATGTAATGCGTCATTCCAAGGCCATGCATTTGCTTCAATCCGATATTAATCTGATCTACATCCGTGATTTTCTGGGGCATGCTGATTGTTCTACGACAGAAGTTTATGCCAGAGCCGATAGTGAAATGAAACGAAAAGCGATTGAGAAAGCCTATGTAAATCTGGTACCAGAGACTGTTCCGAAGTGGGAAGAAGATGGTAACTTGATGAAATGGCTGAACTCATTGTGTAATTAATCGGAATTATTATGGAGAGTGTTTTGAGATGAATTAACCGAAATAGTATGCCTTTCAAACCACTCTCCCCATTATATCTGACTCCACATAATGCCGTTTATGGGGAGCTCCCCATAAGAGGCACACATATGC
>JAQICW010000667.1 GCA_027858355.1 Desulfobacula sp. | reverse complement strand
TTCCTGCACCGGCATTATGAGCCGTTCCCGAAGCCAGGCTCAGGCTCTCAATGAAGCATTTTTTACGTTTTTAGGCAAACAATCCGAAGCAGCCGCGTCATCATACCCAACCCATTATTTTTTTCTCCATGTTTCTGGTGTTGACGGTCGGCCACTTGATTATTGATTAGACTGGAAAGTGTTCTTCCGGCACAATTGACCACAAAACATTTTAACAGATTATATGCAATAAATAATGATAAAAAAAGAATACAGATTGGAAGACTATATCATCGCTGAATATGATCGGTTTGTGTACACCTGGGAAATGAATATGGCTCTTGGTCAACACCGGATTGGAAATTGCTTTATGGTTGGTAATATCTTGATAATGGAGCCATGGAGTCATGAAAAAGAGGGTTGTTTGAAACTGGAGTATCATGAACGACTAAGAAAATTGCCGATCTGGAATAAGAGTCAATATTATTGTTTTAGCCACAGCCTGAAGGATGTCAGTACAGGCCGATCCCTTTCCAATTATTTTAATCGACAGCAAGGCAATAAAAACAACAATATACCGAGAGAACCTGTCAAAATATTTAAACCAGGTATTTCTCGTTTGGCTCGATATAAAATTATTGTTGAGGAAAATGGTACTGTTTCATGGCAGGTTTATGAGCAATTGAACAAAATAAAACAAGGATCGTGCTCTATTGAATCAGGTATCCTTTTTATCAGCTCCCAGAAGCAGAGCGCTTATGAAAGACAAAGCAAAAAAGAATGGGTCTCCCATCTCAGATCACTACCGAGATGGGACAGGAATTTTGCATGGGGTCATCGGAATATTCTTCGGAATTGTTCTCCAGAAAAAAAAACAAAAAGATCAGGTCCATTGATTTGGAATTCGGATCTGAAAAAAAAATTGGGAGCAGACAATATACGAAGTTCAAAAAGACAAGACTCTGAAGGAAAAAGAATTGCAAAACATTTGCCGTTGTGCTTTGATCGTTTAATAATCACGCTGTTTAACGCTGCTGAATGGAAACGTTTGTGGAATAGGAATTCCCCTCTTATTATAGCGGGTCTGCAATCTGTAGCTCGTATTTTTTTATACGTTTTAAAAAATACCGTGTCTTGGGGTAATAAAATGAAAGAGTATCTTCTCAAACGTATTAAAAAATAAGAGGTGGCAGCAATATCTTTGCAATTGAATAATTTATCGGGACAATATTTTGGCTGAAGAAGGCATTTATGATGATGACAATGTAAAAATTCCAAAATAGAGCAGGTATATCAGGATGAGGATTTACAAGGATTATAAATGAACAATATATCGTTTGAGGATTTAAAAGGTCTGTCACATGATGAGGTATTAAAGAGGCAGGAACAAGATGGTTTCAACGAATTGCCCACCCAGGGAAAACGAAACGGTCTGGACATCCTGATCGGGGTTTTAAGAGAACCCATGTTCCTGTTATTGATCGCATGCGGGGCATTGTATCTGCTGTCTGGTGAGTTTCAGGAAGCATTGATGCTGCTTGGTTTTGTTTTTGTGATTATCGGCATCACCTTTTATCAGGAACGAAAAACCGAAAGAGCGCTCGAAGCACTCAAGGACCTTTCCAGTCCCCGTGCTTATGTCATTCGTGACGGGGAAAAAATACGCATTCCCGGCAGGGAAGTGGTCTGTGATGATATTATCCTGCTGTCGGAAGGCGACCGTGTTCCTGCAGACTGCGTTCTGGTCCATGCCCTAAATTTTTCCATTGATGAATCTCTTCTGACCGGTGAATCCGTTCCCGTTAGAAAAGTATCCACCCAGGACGTCTCCATTGCAATGGAGAAACCCGGTGGGGATGATCTTCCCTTTGCATTTTCAGGCACCCTGGTTGTGTCCGGCCAGGCAGCAGGGATTATCAGGGCAACCGGAACCCGAACCGAATTGGGAAAAATCGGCAAAGCCCTTCAATCCCTTGAAGAAGAACGAACCCCGCTTCAGAACCAGACCGGCCAAGTCGTCCGCATATTTGCGCTTGTCGGCGGCATTCTCTGCATACTGGTGGTTGTGGTGTACTGGCTGACCCGTGGCGACCTGCTCGAAGGATTTCTTGCCGGACTGTCTCTGGCCATGGCGATCCTTCCCGAGGAGTTCCCGGTTGTTCTCACTGTTTTTCTGGCCCTTGGTGCCTGGAGGATTTCAAAATTCCGGGTGTTGACCCGGCGGGTTCCCGCAGTGGAAACGCTTGGCTCGGCAACCGTGCTTTGCGTTGATAAAACAGGTACATTGACCCTTAACAAGATGAAAGTATCCGATATTGTGGCTGGCGATCAGGTGTTTAAGGTTGAGAAAACAAATGAAGCACTTCCGGAAGAATTCCATGAAGTGGTCGAGTACAGCATTCTTGCAAGTCCGGTCGATCCCTTTGACCCCATGGAAAAGGCCATGAAAGAGCTGGGTGAACGCACCCTTGCACAGACAGAACATCTTCACGCATCATGGACGCTCCAGCGTGAATATCCCTTAAGCAAGGAACTGCTTGCCATGTCCCGGGTCTGGACGTCCGCTTCGGGTGAAGACCTTATCATCGCGGCCAAGGGCGCTCCTGAAGCCATTGCAGATCTTTGTCATTTTGATGCACCAAAATTAAAATGGCTTGAGGAAAAAATCGATCTGCTCAGCAACCAGGGCAAGCGGGTTATCGGAGTGGCGTGTACCCGGCATAGGAAAACGGACCTGCCTGAGCAGCAACACGATTTTCAGTTTAAATTCATCGGATTAATCGGCCTTGAAGATCCTGTCCGCCCCAATGTAAAAGGGGCTATTGAAGAGTGTTACACCGCCGGCATCCGAACGATCATGATCACCGGGGACTATCCAGGTACTGCCATGAGCATTGCCCGGCAGATCGGTCTTCGAAATCCAAATCATCACATTACCGGGTCTGAACTGGAAACATTAACCGATAAGCAACTGGCAGCGCGCATAAAAGATGTCAACATATTTGCCCGAATGGTGCCGGAACAGAAACTGCGCATAGTTCAGGCCCTTAAACTAAACAAGGAAATCGTTGCCATGACGGGGGATGGTGTGAATGATGCGCCTGCCCTGAAAGCCTCACATATCGGGGTGGCAATGGGGGGCCGCGGCACGGATGTCGCACGTGAGGCAGCATCCCTGGTACTCCTTGATGATGATTTTAATTCCATCGTGACTGCCGTGCATATGGGACGACGGATTTATGACAACCTTAAAAAAGCGATGATGTTCATCCTTTCGGTTCATATTCCCATTGCAGGACTTTCATTGATACCCGTACTGCTGAAATGGCCCTTGATTTTATTCCCGGTGCATATTGTTTTTCTTGAGCTGATTATTGATCCCGCATGTACACTGATCTTTGAAGCAGACAAAGATGACGGCGAAGTCATGAAACGAAAACCGCGCAGCATTGATGCAAAGCTCTTCGAAGGATCAACCCTTCTGAAGTGCTTTTTTCAAGGAGGCGTGACCCTGGCAGTTACCATTGCCATTTACCTGTTCATCCGCAATGACCATTCTACTGATACGGCTCGGGCACTGGCATTTCTAACGCTTGTGGTCTGTAATCTTGGAATGATCCTATCGAACCGCTCCCTGACAAGATCCAGCATCAGCATGCTGAAAGAAAAGAATGCGGCATTCAGATGGGTCATGACCGGAACGGTCACCGTCATGATCCTTGTGCTTACAATACCCTTTTTCAGAAACCTGTACCGCTTCGGATCGGTTTCCTTGAATGATTTATTCCTGGCACTGGCGGGTGGTCTTGTGGCGATCATTCTCATGGAACTTGTGAAGGTGATTCCTTTGTTCAACAAGAAAACTTAATTCATCAAATTTTTTCTCTGGAGAATCATGTTCGGAACCATTTTAATTTCAATTTGTACCTTTATGCATATTTATGTTTTCTGGAGAGCCGCCTCTATACCCTTTGTGGAACAGCACATATCCAGAAAGATATTTATCGGTACAGGCCTGATCCTGTGGGCCATTTTTTTCTTGGGCCGTATTATTGGGCATTCCAGGACAGGAATTCTTGCAGGTGTTCTTGAGTTCCTGGGAATGAACTGGATGGCTGTTTTATTCCTGACGTTTCTTCCGCTTCTTTTAATAGACCTCATCACCTTTTTTGGCATTCTCATGCCCCGACTATCGGCTTCACTGCGAGGATTTGCCGTGTTGATCGGAATGATGCTCTCGGTGATTGCACTCGTTCAGGGTCTGAGACCGCCAATGGTGGAAAAATACGAGGTAACCCTTCCCAACTTACCCGCTGCGCTGGATGGAACTGTGATTGTGGCACTGTCTGATATGCATCTGGGTTCCCAGCTCGGCAAAATTTGGTTGGCAGATCGGATTGCCCAGGTACAGGAACAAAACCCCGATCTTGTATTGTTGCTGGGTGATATTTTTGAAGGACATGGACCTCCTGAAGATCAATTGATTGCCCCCTTTAAGCAGCTCTCCGCACCTTATGGGCTCTGGGCGGTTCCCGGCAATCATGAGTTTTACGGGGGAAGCAAAATCAACCTGTTTGGATCAGCAGGGTTTAGGTTGCTGAACAATACATGGGCGCAAGTGAGACCGGGTCTTGTCCTGGCAGGAGTAGAGGACCTGACAACCAGGAGCCGAAATGGCCAAAACAACGACCCCATCTCGCAAGCCCTTGCAGGTCGTCCTCCCGGGGCTACAATTCTTCTTTCCCATACGCCTTGGCAGGCTGAAAAGGCAGCTCGAAAAGGAGTAGGATTGATGCTCAGCGGGCATACCCACGGCGGACAGATATGGCCCTTTGGTTATCTGGTCCAAAAAAGATATCCCCTTCTGGAGGGGCGTTACGAAGTGGATAGCATGACTGCTATCATTTGCAGAGGCACGGGCACATGGGGACCCCGCATGCGGCTCTGGCATCCCGGTCAGATTTTACGTGTGACATTGAGAGGAAAAGGGGTGGCAATCCTTCAAGGCGAGATGAATGATACAACCCGCCCTAAAATTCTGTAAGGAAAAAAGATGATCAACCGGATACTTATTGGCTTATTTTGTTTATAGGGAATCATGACCTTCTTTTTTTAAAAGCGCCTCATACCAGCAGGCAAATTCAAACATCCCCCTTATTTTTTCTTCATTGTTGATGATCCCCAGGCACATTTCAAAAGCTCCCTGGGCAAAGGAATTGGAGTATTCATCATGATCAGTCTGGGCTAAAAATTCCCGGATGAGGACCTGGCTGGTTCTTTTGGTTTTATCTTTTCTGATATCAATGGGGTCTTTGGGTTCCTGAAAAGGGTCCCAGTCTTCATAGCCTTTTTTAAGGATCTGCTTCTGGCCTCTTTTTCCCATGGCATCAAAAATGGCTTTTTTTCTTTCTTCAATTTGTTCAGGGGTAAAATTATTCATTTTTTCGAACTCCAAGGTATTCTTCATTAAAATCTGTAACCATTGTCATTGAAACAGGAATTAACATTTCATGCATTTTAATATTCTTGGATTTTATATCCTTTACCAATTGGGCGGAAAGAAGCTGGAGCTGGGTATAAATTTTATCCATATTCAATGTGGGGTAGGGCTGTCCCTGTACAAAATTTGTACGGCCGCAGATATGGCTGACACCGGCTGTGGAAGTCGGGATTCCATAAACCCTGCAGGTAATCGGCCTGTGCTCATACATGACACACAGGTCGTTCTCCCCCAAAAGGGGACACCTGACCCTTTCCTGGGACATTTTGCCGACTATTTCCAATTCGTTTACACCGTTTTTAACTTCTTTGTATGCATCCCGTTTCATTTTTGTAAGAGCCCGGTCTGTTTTGCCGGCAATTTCAATAAGATCATTTTTTTCTTTTCCCGTGAATTTTTTTAAAAATTTATCGTTTAAATACAGGGCTTCTATGAGGGTCAGATCAAAAATGGCATAGCAGCAGTCGCTGCATTTTTCCCTGCAGAATACTTCTTTGGGAAATTCTTTTTTTATACGGTCAAACACGGCATCTGCCATATGGACCACGGCTTCATATTTGACAAAGTGTTCTCTTAAATTCATAATATTTATCCTTTATTCAATACGGATCTGAAAAAGTTTCAAGTTTTACTGTGGCACTATTTACCAATACAAAATTTAATAAAAATAGTATCCAATATCTCTAAAGAGGCTGTTTCCCCTGTAATTGTTCCAAGAGAATCAATACTGTTTTTAAGATCAATTGCCATGGTTTCTTCTTCCAGGGGTTGGGTTAACCCTGCTTTTACTGCTTCAAGACTTTCAACGGTCTGTTCCAGGGCTTTTTTATGCCGCAAATTAGGAATAACCGATGATTTTTCCATGTCCAGGCCTGCTATTGTGATTTCCACCATTTTTTGTTTTAACTCTTTAATTCCCAGGTTAAAAAGGGCAGATATTTCAATTTTTGGGAGGTGCTGGTATTTTTTTGACAGTTCAGGCACAGGGAGGTCTTTAATATCAATTTTATTAATCACAAAAATAATTTTTTTGTCTGATTGATTTTTCCGGGGCACTATTTTTTCCAGCTCCTTTTCTGAAAATACCGTTCCCGGCTCTTTCATGAACAGCACAAGGTCTGAGGCTTTAATGTGATCCATGGCCTTTTGAATACCGATAATTTCTACAAGATCATCCGTCTGGTGAAGTCCTGCCGTATCCGTAATCACAAAGGGTATTCCGTCTATATTCAATCCTTGTTCAATGGGATCCCGTGTGGTTCCGGGAAAGGTGGTTACAATAGACCGGTCCTGTTCAATGAGCCTGTTCATCAGGCTTGATTTTCCCACGTTTGGCGCCCCGCAGATTGCAATACGTATTCCATCCTTTAAGAAACAGGCATCTTCATGCTGCCGGATAAACCCCCGGCATTTTTCAAGCACATCATCAATTATTCCAATTTCTTTTTGGGATGGTTCAAAGGGGTCCATATCATCTGGGAAATCAATATTTGCCTCAAGAAAGGACAAAAAATGAATGAGGTTTTCTCTTAATTCCTGGATCTGTCTTTTTAATACCCCAAGATTCTGAGTTGCGGCAAATTTCAGCGATTTTGTTGACTTTGCATTGATAATATCAGCCACTGCTTCTGCCTGGGTCAGGTCAATTCTCTGGTTTAAAAAGGCCCGTTTTGTAAATTCTCCTGGTTCGGAAAGCCTTGCGCCCAGTGAAAGGATTTCATTAAGAAGGGTTCTTAATACAATGGTTCCGGAATGGGCCTGAATTTCTACAACATCCTCTGCTGTATACGAACAAGGCCCTTTCATGGGAATCAATAAAACCTCGTCCAGAATATCCTTGTTTTTGGTATCAAAAATATATCCGTGATAAACTCTGTGGGAGTCTAATTTTGTATGTCCGAAAGGCCTGTTTTTTGTTTTTGAAAAAATCTTTGACGCTATATCAAAAGCTTTTGGACCGGAAATACGTATGACACCAATACCGCCGCTTCCATAGGGAGTTGCTATTGCGGCAATTGTATCATTCATGGCGTTTTATTTTTTTAACTGTCTTTTCCCCCTAAAGTAATTTTTCTTTTTAGGGAAAATAACAAGTCTTCTATAGTAGCCGTCACCCATGCTTTGGGTCCTGACCTGGTTGTCATCTTTTAGGGCCAGATGGACAATACGTCTGTCCTGGGCGCTCATCTGGTTGATGGTTGCAGGACGACCCGTCTTTTTGGCCTTGTCCGCCATTTTATAGGCCAGGTGTTTAAGATTGGATTTCCGGGTTTCCATGTATCCCTCAATATCCACCTTAACCCTTACCCTGGCCTCACTCTTTCGGTTAATAATTTTATCAGTTAAAAACTGCATGGCATCAAGGGTCTGGCCCTTTCTGCCAATCAGAATACCGGAATTACCGCCTTCAATGCTTAAGGTCAGCCTGTCAGATTCTGTGCCGGCGCTTACCCTGGCATCGTCAGTGATCAGATCCACCATTTTTTGTAATGCTTCATTACCAAGAGCAACAGCCTCTTCAGACACATCAACAGACTCTTCAGACGCATCGACTGCCTTTTCAGACACATCAACGGGCTCGGGTTCTTTCAAGGAATTGAATTCTTTTTTTCGAGTTGGTTCAGGTTTTGTTTTGTCAACTTTTCGAGTTGGTTCAGGTTTTGTTTTGTCAACTTTTCGAGTTGGTTCAAGTCTTGTTTCTTCACCAAAAGCCTCATCAACAATGGATCTTATCCCTTCCAGCTCTGCCTGGGCTGCATTATCCACATCTGGAAG
>JAQICW010000589.1 GCA_027858355.1 Desulfobacula sp. | reverse complement strand
CAATTTTGTTTCAATCCTTGTTTTTCTGGATATGGAATTCAGACTGATGGAAACGCAGCCGGGAAATCCGCACCATTAAGTTTCAATCCTTGTTTTTCTGGATATGGAATTCAGACGTTGGAGGAAATCTTAGAACACAGCAAAGGAGAGAAGTTTCAATCCTTGTTTTTCTGGATATGGAATTCAGACACGCTTCTCAAACCATTCATCTATAATTCTTCTGACGTTTCAATCCTTGTTTTTCTGGATATGGAATTCAGACCAAGATCATTATCTATGGACTTTAAAGCGCTGTTTGGTTTCAATCCTTGTTTTTCTGGATATGGAATTCAGACCAGTCTATAAGATCATCTAAACAATCTGTATGAATTATGTTTCAATCCTTGTTTTTCTGGATATGGAATTCAGACGAAACAACAACATTCCCAACTTCACTCGGATTCAGGTTTCAATCCTTGTTTTTCTGGATATGGAATTCAGACCTTGAAGAAAGTTTTTCAGGTTCTAGTTTCACAGGATGTTTCAATCCTTGTTTTTCTGGATATGGAATTCAGACTTATTGTAATCAAACTGTTAAGAGCTTTCTCTTTTGGTTTCAATCCTTGTTTTTCTGGATATGGAATTCAGACAAGCAATCATTGGTGGTATTGATACTGTTGCTGAGTTTCAATCCTTGTTTTTCTGGATATGGAATTCAGACTTAAAGAACTTAAGATCATCTCTTATAGGGAAGTAACAAGTTTCAATCCTTGTTTTTCTGGATATGGAATTCAGACTCCATTTTTTAAAATACCCTTTAATTTTAAGTATGTTAACTAATTTTTCAAAGATCAATATGTTTAAATATCTATATGTTATCAACTCATTTTCCTTAATTTCATGATTACAAAAGTAATATATCATTCTGTGTTTAAAGATAATTTCAACATTTATCAGCTTTCACAAATATTTTTGTAACAGCAGTCGACACATCTTTTTATTGATGATGCCCGTCTGGGATAAAAGCCTGTCTTAATAATGTGAACGACATCTTTGATACTTTTTCCCAATTCCAATTTATCCTTTTTATTAAATTCTAGTTCAATAAGTTTATTTTTCGATCGTGTATAAACAATGTATGCCTTGTTTGATTTTTCTCCGTAATTGTCTTCGATCAGGAGAGAATAACACAATGCCTGAATCTTTTGCGTTTTATAATTCAGCTCTCTGTATTTTGCATATTTAAAATCTAGGGGTGCCATTGTATTGTCAGCAAAAGTCAACACCTCATCAATTATTCCCCTGAGATGATATTGAGTTGATGAAAGGTAAACATTACTTTGCTTTTCAACCACACCAAGTTTTTTGCGCAAATATTCTTTATTAATGCTTGCTTTTTCTTCATGAATTTTCCGCCCTTTAATAACTTTAAACCGTTTTTCTTCCCTCTGGGGAATATCTAAGGCAAACATGAAATAGATAAACCGGGGACAGAATGTATATTCAATTAACATTGAGGGTGTTATTGATATAGCATTTTCCGGGTGATTTAAAATAGGACCTTCCTCCTGTTAATCGCCTAATTATCAGACCTGTCTTAAAAAGTTAATATTAATGTCTCTTCTCCTAACCATCCTTTTTCACAACAGTATTTTGTTTTATTTCTGACAAATTTATATGGACAAACTTTGATCTGAACTATTTCATGTAAATCTTGTAATCCAGCTGTTTCATCCATGGAAACGTTGATAACATATTGGGATATTTCTTTGAGTATACTTTTTAATTTGCTCTTACAATCCATTTTACCTTCCATGGATTTTCCCGGCTGTTTCATTTTTTCATGAATGTTGTCAATTTTTAATAAAAATGATTGGTGCAGATCCTTTTCTATTTCAATAAAAACAGGGGCAATATTCGGAATTTCTTTCATAAAATTATTTAGATAAGTGCGATACACTGTTTCGAATTCGAGCTTCCGCATGTCCTGATATAATAAAGGGTCTGGAGCTACCCTTTCCATGACGATTCGAAAATATTTATTAAGGAGTGGAAGAATTCTATTTTCATTTACCTCTGAAGAAAACAATTCTAAAATCTCTTCTTTCAAAAGGTCTGTAGGATGATATGGGCAATAACCTATTTTGTCAGTTACCAACAGTTTAGCACTTTTGTTCATTCCTTCTCTGTTTTCTCTATTTATACGGCCGGCGGCTTGAATCATACTATAAAGAGGAGCAAATTCCCTGATACCAAAGTCGAAATCAAGATCGACACCCGCTTCAACAACCTGAGTTGAAATGAGCAGAGTTTTTTGTTTCTCTTTCAACCTCTTTTTTACTGTACTGATTATATTGGCCCTGCATTTTGGAATAATATTTGTATTTAAAAAAAATAACTCAGAAGATGGAATATCCTTTTTAAAATTCTCTTTTACCTCGCTATATAGATCTAATGACAGTTTTTTTGAATTTACCACACATAATAAAGAACGATTGCTGTTATAATGAATGTTTGTCGCAGCAAGAAGGGAGTCCATATCATTGATCTGAGTATTGATCTGAATCGAATACCGGTTATTGAAATCCATTGAAAAATACCGGTTGTCAAGCAGTTCAGCCAGTATGTTCTGAGGGATATATTGTTTGATTGCCGGGATTGTTGCTGACATTAAAATGAAATCAATATTAAAACTTTTTGATATAAAGGTTATGGTCTTTGCAAGATCCTGAATCAGCATCCTTGGTATTGCCTGTATTTCATCCAAAATAATAACAGAATCCCGGATTGTCCAAAACTTGACAAGATCCCTGTTTTTATTTGAATAAAAAATATTTAGAAGCTGATTAAAAGTTGTCACAATGACCGTATCCGAAGACCATGACATGGCTATAAAATCATTTTGTTGCTGCGAAGAAGATTCTTTTTCATTTTTCTCTTCATTATCAGGGGATATGTAATTTTTTGAATGGGTTAAATGGTGAAACTTAAGCAAATCGTCCTGTTCTAAAATCAAATTGTATTCTTCATGAGTCTGGTCGATTATGGATGTCATGGGCAAGGCATTAATAATTCTTTTTTTATTTTTGTCATGACAAATTTTAAGGGCAAGGTGTAGTGCGGAAAAGGTTTTTCCGATTCCAGTCGGCGCTTCAATTATAAAAATACTTTTATCTTTATTCCTGCTGTAGGTGTTTATGATTTCTTCACGTGCCTGATTTCTCACAAAAGCCATTTTATTGTTTTTTGATTCAACTAATTTAACAAGATTTGAAATATATGTTTCCCATTGACACGATTGTTGTTCTGAATAGGGTTCTTTAAAAATTGCTTCATATTTGTCTGAAAAAACTAATCTGGAGAAAATATCCTTAATTAAAAAATAATTTTGAAACGATTCAAGATCATGTTCCTGTACAAAGTCTTCCTGGTCAAATAAAGAACAGATTTCATCCAGATCCAAATTAAGTGGCAGGCAGATTCTCTCACAAATTTTTCCTAACCTTTTTTCGACGTCAGGATATGCTTCCAATAAATCATCTATGAAAGACAGCTTGTCATAGAAAAAGTTATTAGTATCTTCAAGATCCCCATGGTGTTTCAGTATGGCGTAAAAAATGGCAAATGATTCAGGCGTAATCTTATGATTTTTATTTGTCAAATAGATCAAGGCACTTTCAAGGGCATGGGTCGTGCGTCGTGCGTGAGCGGGGTTTTTTATATATTTTTGAAATTCATTTGTAAGTTTTCCTATATCATGGAAAAATGCAGCCTCCTTGTGGGAATCCTCCACAAAAGAGGCTGCGATATTGATCAAATGCTTCTGAATGGAATAGTTTGGATGGGACCAATATTTTTCTTCAATATCAAACAAATTCACAATAATATTTTCCTGTATTTGTCTTGACAGCAAAGGTCTGATTTTTATCTTTCAACGAAATAGGTTTGTCACACAAAATAAAGTTTTTATATTCTCTATATTCTCTTTCCCCAATGGTTTTCGTGGCCATATAAACATTGGTATATTTTTTATCTTCTTCAAAAACCATTTTTGAGGGGTTTGCTGTAAAAGAGTTCAGGATGTTCGATCCCTCCAATTTCCATTCACAGTCCAGCAGTCTGTAGTTAGCCGGAAATTCACTATTCCCCATGTAAAAATAAAATGCACTAAAATGAGTCTGAAGAAGTGAGATAATCTGTTCTTCATGTTTGAAATCTTTTACAAAGATGAGATATTCAGGGTCGATGAGAAGCTCCCTGAAAATTGGCTTCGGTGATCTGAAACTGCAATTGAAAACCTTCAAACAATTATCCGATCCATTTTTTAATTTTTTAAATTCTGCTTCTATTTTTTTATCAGCAGTCATTAAAAATTTTTCTTCTTTTTTGGATGGTTCAGAACAATCTTCCAATCTTTTTTTTTCCTGAACAAGCTCATTATATTTCTTTCTGGCGTTAAAATATTTTTCCATGGCGCTAATTTTTGTTTCCGATACCTTTGTGTAATCTGCCACGTAATTCTGAGCAAAGCTTTTTTTCCTGATCGGTTTTTCCAACACCAAGGAATATTTAAAATCAAAGTATTCAGGGTCATTGAAATACGTATTATAATCAATCCCAAGAATAGCTGCCATCATCCCCCCTATTGTTGTTTTAGGCGGAATGGGGAAGGTAAGGTTCTGGGTAATGGTTAGCGGATCTCTGAATACACCAAAGTTACTCCATAATTTAAAACAAAACATAGGCACCCCACATTATCAACTCTGACGACCAAGAGATGCAAATTCCACTTCACCCATTATTTTCACATTCTTGATTTGTTCGAGTTCTTTTTTGTAATGTTCTAATGAATCATCACAGACGATTTCAACAGCTTCAATATAGGATTCTGCCTTGTTAACTGCTGAAATAAAATTTGAAAAATCAATCTCAGCTTCACTTATCTGTCTGATCAGATCACTCTCTTGGTTGCTCAATCCGATCAGCTCATCCAGAAGACCGATAAAATAACTATTGTCCTCCTTGTAAATAACTCTGATGAGCAGCCTTGATTTTTGCCCCACCTTGCTCCTGGTATTGAGCAGCTTGGTACCGAACCAGAGGGAATCCAGCATTTTTTGGATATCCTCTTCTGTTGTATTTGCCCTAAGCGCCTGGAGTCTGTTGATCGTGCCGTACATGGCAAAAAGTCCATAGGGGATATAATTATCCGCACGAAAGGTCTTTGTAAATTTTGCTTCACCATCCTTTCCCTTGGTTGCAAAGGCGCCGGTGCCGGATTTAAGAACGGTTTCTGTTTTATTCAACGATTTTGTCCATGAAAACTGGACCGGCCCGACCAGCTGAATATTGCTTTTGGGTGCCACGCCGCCAAACAGCCGGTTGTCAATACAGGTGAGAAAAACATCCAAAGGCTCTTTTAAATCACTTTTGTCTTTTATCTGTTTAAAGCGGTCTTCAGCATTAAGCCCATGGGCAATGATTTCCTCATTATTAATATAAATCAATTCCTGTTTCCGGTATTGAAGATCATCCCGGATGGTTCGTTTAATGCGGACATCACTGACAATGGCTTTTTCATCCACATCATCAAACCTGGGGGCATTATCACTTGCCATATCACCATTGGGGTTACACATTCTTGCATCCCAAACAAAAAGCAGCTCACTGTGTTTTGCACGATTATTCATTTTTTTCTCCTTTATTTTTTTCTTCGTTTTCTTTTACCTGCTCTGCCTTTGAAAATTTGCCATAATCGTCAAATCCTGCAACAAAGGCATAGGTGATTTTTGAGCCGGATATCCCCCTTGATTTTGATTCGGGCGTTTCATGGGCAAGTTTTCGCACCTCTGAATCATTTCGAATCCTTAATTTGAGTTTTTGCTCATATCTGAACGCCATCTCAAAAATCCGGTCCAGATTGCGGTAATTGATGATCTGACTTGAAAGCCAGTTTTTAAAAGTGGTATTCCCCTTGCTTACAGGAGAAAAAAAAGAATGGTTAATAACTGCCTTGGCATAAGCCCCGATAAAATAGGCTTTTTGAATGGCAAAGTTCCCATAAAACCCTGTGGTATCTGTTTCCTTTCTTGCAAGGAAGCAATCATCAAATGAACTTTTCTTTTCCGACATACACTTACTCCTTGATTTTTTTTATTGCATGGAAAAATCCCATTAACTTATTTTCCTGATGGGTATATTTTTCAGGGTAATTAATCCAATCCATTATTCCATTATTCATTCGTTTTTTATGTGCATAATCAGACTCCCTGTGGAATTCAAATCTTCCCAGAAGATCCTCTATTGTTATTGTTTCCTCCGTGAGCAAAAGACGGGACAGATGCAGTCTTTCCTGTAAAATACGATTTTTATTCTGCTTTTGGGATTTATTTATGACAAGATAGAGTTCATCCCGGTTAAAATAATCTTGAAGATAAATCTTGTCCCTGTCCCTTGAATGCAATGTAATATTATCTTCAATCCCAATTGATTTCATCTCATCCACAAGCTGTGCCAGGCGACTGGGAACAACATCTTCAATGGCCCCTTTCACCTCAAAGGAAAGGCTTTTCTTGTCTATTTTAGTAAAGATGAAATCAAGAGTAACTGAATTTTTCAAATCATCCAGGTGATCTGTCTGTTCTTTAAATTCCGTTATCAGTCCCGTATCGAGGACTCCAATTTCAGCAACGGTTTTTTTATATTCTTTTTTAATTTCTGGAATATCCCCTTTCTTATCTGTCCCGGTGGCCTTTTTACCGTGTTTCTTTTTTTCATATCGATCTAAAGCCTGTTTTAATTTCTTCTCCTCTTTTCTAAGAAAAGCCAAATTTCCAGCTTTTCTTTTTGTCGCTTTATTGGCCCGGACCAGCCGGTTTAAAACTTTTTGAAAGGCTTTTTTATCATCTATTATCATGTTTGGAATAATAATATATTCCAGCCCCTTATAGAAAAAAGCCAGTTTTGCAAGAATATAGACCCAGGCAAGTTTTATGTTTTTGGCACTTTCAAGGGATAATGGAAGATTTTCCTTGACCCTGTAATTTAATGACTCATGATACTGGTCATAGGAGAAAATTTTGAATTCCGGACGGTAGCCGACCAGAGCTTCCTGATTCGTAAAAATATCATACCCGACGCTTGATTCTTTCAGTTTATTGACAGGAGTTTCATACCAGTTTTGCCATACTTCCGGCATGATTTCCGGCAGAGACTGACCGTTGACAGATATCCAGAGCCAGAAGTATCCACCTTTGATTTCATCCAACGAGGCCAAGACCTCATCATCAGAGTGCTGGTCAAAAAAATCAATAATAGCCTGGGAAATTTCTTGATTCCCATTTTGTGAAAAATTGATTACGCTCTTTTCCATTGTATTTACAAGAAGGGGGAGTTTGGTCTTGATACTTTCATTTTCCTTGAGTTTTAATTGAAGGTTTGGATACAGGTAATAAATTCCACCTCCGGATCCGCCCATTTTTTTTGTAAAAAACATTTTTTCTTTAGAAATCGCTTTTTTTCTTAATTCCAAAGAAACCATTGCGGAATCCTTTATATTGAAATCAAGATTGATATACTCGGGCTGTTCTCCATCATTAAAACTTGCATCCGGACTTAGCTTTATAACTTCCTTAATGTCTTTTTCCGAAAGCACACTACCGATTTTCCATAATTTGTAAGACAGGCTCATTTTCTACCTCTTAATTTCATAGGATTTTTTTAACACTTCCAAACCCGCGAGACACTGACTTGCCCAATCCCATATGGTCTGGAACCATAAAGTTGGTTTTAAACATTCCTTTAAATCCGATCATCTGCTGACCCTTTAACGTGACTTTTGTTTGTTGAAACTGTAGGTCGACATTGATTTTCTGATCCTGATCAAGTTGAAGATCAAGGGACTTTGACATAGACAGGATATTTCCGATCAGTATTCTTTTCAACAGATCATTTTTCTCTTTCAGGTTTGTCAGATTGATAAAAGTTGCAAAATTCTTCTGATTCAGCCCGATCCATGGAGTGATAAATTCATACATGAATGTTTCTTGAGAAAAGCCAAAATCCACTGTTTCTATTTTTAAATCTTTTTCATTAATTGAAATTTTTCTTCCATCAATAATTATCTCATCCAGGGCCATGAAGATTTCGGTAAAGACCTCAACTGCCTTTTGGGTCAATGCAATGATGCAGGGGATATTGTCTATGATCTTAAACTGGATTAGGGGATACCGGTATATGCTTTTCCCGGTTTGCCGGTCATGGTTATGGATAAGATCATGCTCGGAAAACACATTACCCACATATCCCCTTAGTTTATGGATCTGTGAGGGGTTGAGCTTGATATTATTAAAATAGAGAGTTGCTTTTTTCATTAATATTTTACCCTATTATCGGTCAAACAAATGTAGACAAAATTTCATCATTAACCAGTCTTTTATCAAATCCCTGGCCAAGTACCTGGATGCGTCTGAAGTCATCCTGGCAGAAGGGAAAAAGATAGACAGAGTCTGTGTCTTCATCCATGAGGTCAAGGCAGAGTTCTGCCAGTTCATCAAACCTGTTGGTATCCAGTCTTCCAAGGAATATGCTTTTTTGCACCCGTGTCAGGCCATATTTCTTGCATTTTTTGGCTATTTTGCTCCTGGCTTTATTTTCTGCAATGTCGTACATCACCCAGGCCAGTATATCGCTCATATTAAAATTCCTCGATTTTCAGCCAGTCAGGCCTGACCATGTCTTGGTCTTCCAGCAGGATATTGGCAAGTTTGTGGGCTTCATGGCTGATAAGGTGTTTTCGTTTCACGTTTCTTTGCCGGTACCGGACCTTTTCTTCAAGATGAGTGTTCAGGGCATCAATTACCACGGGCTTGCCATTGGTATTCAGTGTGCAGGAATGGGCTTTTATATCAAAATATTCAGCACGAGCTTTTTTGCCGGTGAAAAGATAGACGGCAACCTGGTCTGCAAAAATACGGAAAGGCTCAATTAGATCAAAGACAAGTGATTTTTTATTGTAGTTGTCCGTATGCATGAATCCCACAAAGGGATCAAGGCCGGCAATGATACAGGCTTTTTCAACCCGACTGTAAAGAACGCCATAGCAATAATTTAAAACCGCATTAAAGGGATTTAGCGCTGGACGTCTTGATCGCCCTTTAAACCGATATTTTTCCGGCATGATTTTTGATATACAGGAAAAGTATGCCCGCCCGGCAGCTCCTTCCAGCCCCATGATTAATGACCTGGATTCTTCAAGGTTCACCGGATTATGGTTCAAAGCTTCAAGTGATCCCTGAATGGTGAGAATCGGTGCCTGGAATAGTTCTTTTTTTTCCGGTCTTGCATATTTCAGTTTTTTCAAAAATGAGATCTGGTTGTTTAATTTTTGCTTAACCAGATCCATCACCAATTTAAGGCCTTTATCTTCGCTGGCAGCTTCAAGCTGTTTCCTGCGGATCAGGGCAGTAGATCCCATTTTTGAAAACCAGACTCTTCCAATGGGAAAACCGTATTTATCAAGAAATACCAGGTCAATATTATTTTCAAGGGCGAGAGAAATGGCCTGGGTGCTGATCATGGCCTTATTTGAAATAATGATGGATTCTACCTTCATGGGGGAAAGATCAAGTCGGTTTTCCTTATTCTGAAAGCGGAAAATCTCATCCTTCTGCTTAATCATGGTGCCGGGTGAATTGATGACAACTTGGATATCATACCTCCTGCAAGGAGTTTACATTATGACTCAGGGTGTATTCAATTTCGATCTATCTGTCAATCAGGGAAACCCTTAATTTTTGAAAAAATTTTCCCGCGGTATTCTTCAAAAATAAACCATCAGCGTTTATCTGCGAAAATCTGCGTCCTTTTTTTAATTCAAGAACTTGAAACGAGGCAAAAGATCTCTTCCATCTGATTTCTCAATTTTTTGATCTCAATTATTTTTTCCGCAAAGGAACCATTTTGATACTGGGCTGTTCTCGTCTGATCCGGGCAGAAATACCAGGTGCAGACAAAAGGGCGTTCCCTGCGGGGCAGGCAGCAGCCTATTTCTGTCAGGTTGCTGCATTGGGGACTGATCGTTCCTGGTATTTTTTTTATCTGATTGTCCGGAAATATCTCCATC
>JAQICW010000576.1 GCA_027858355.1 Desulfobacula sp. | reverse complement strand
TCAAATAGTAAGGCCTAAAAAATACAGAGAAAGATATAAGGAAATAAATGGTATAGATCCAATGAGATGCCAATATTGTGGAAATGAAATGGAACTTGTAACGATATGGCATCGGAAGTATGGTATTCTTTATGATTTGTTTAAAAACTTAGAGGAAGTAAGAAATGAGCCAGAACCGAAAATTGATAGAAGGGGAGGACATACCGTTCGGCCCTCCTCCGGAGGAATACAGTTATCGTTGTTCTCAGTGTAATCGTGAATTTGCTGTTAACGAAGCAATTATTGATGTTGAGATAGGACTAGCAGAGTTTGAAGGCAGATATTACGAAGGGTTTATGCCTGTTTTAGGCTGCCCTGGTTGTAATCAAGAGACACTTGAATATGTGCCAGGCTAAAAAGCCCGCACGATAGTGCGCTAATTTAAACAGCATTTCAAGGAGATTGGTATGAATTTAATGGTCTTACAGGGCGGTCAATATTGCCCCTTATCACCGGAACAGGTAGAAACTGTACATGAAGCATCTTTGAAGATTCTTGAAAAAACAGGGATTACCTATGAATTGGGACTGGAAGATACAGTTCAAATGCTTGAAGACGGCGGTGCTGTCATTGACAGGGATAGAAGAAAAATCATATTTTCAAGGGATATGATTATTGAGCAGCTGGCAAAAGCGCCTGAAAAAGTTGTTCTTTGCGGGCAGGATCCAAAGAACGATCTTCATCTGACCCGGAACCGTGTCCATCTGGGGACCGGGGGCGCGGCCATCAAGATTCTGGATTCTGAAACCGGCGACGTCAGATCCACAACCCTTAAAGATCTTTATGACGTATCACGGCTTGTGGATCAGCTGGACAATATCCATTTTCTGGTAAGGCCCTGCATTCCCACAGATATTGATGAAGAAGACTATGATATCAATATGTTTTACGCCTGCCTTGCAGCATCTTCAAAACATGTCATGTCCGGGGTGAATGATGAAAAAGGCCTGCATAATGTCATTGAAATGGCGTCCCTGATTGCCGGCGGTCTGGACAAGCTTCAGGAAAGACCTTTTATTTCAGTGACTACCTCCTTTGCCATAAGCCCGTTAAAGCTGTGTACCCAGTCTACCCATATCATGCAGGAAGCAAACCGCAACCGCATCCCGGTTGCGCTTTCATGTGCGCCCATGGCAGGATCGACTTCTCCAGTGACCATGGCTGGCACCCTGGCCCAGATCCATGCAGAACAGCTTGCCGGTATCACAATCTGTCAGCTGACAAATCCCGGAGCCCCCCTGCTTTACGGTGGTATCCCCGGCATGGCAAATCTCAAAACCATGGGATATTCTGGTGGGGCTGTGGAATGTGGCATGATGAATGCAGCCATCCACCAACTATCAAACCACATAAAAGTGCCTAATTATAATTCATCAGGGCTTTCCGATTCCAAGATCCCGGATGCCCAGGCCGGATATGAAAAAGCCTTTACTGTACTGCTTGCATCCATGGGCGGCTCCAATTATATTCATCACAGTGCCGGCATGCTTGAATCTATGCTCACCATTGCCCATGAGCAGTTTGTCATTGATGATGAGATCATCGGAAACTGCTGCAAGGTTCTCAAAGGTATTGATTGCGATGCCGAACATCTTGCCCTGGAAGTGATCGACTCAGTCGGACCTGGGGGAAATTTCATGACCGCTCCCCATACTATGACCCATATGAGAACAGAATACTATAACGGCAATGGCGTGACTGACAGGAAAAGCCGGGACAAATGGGAACAGGACGGCAGCCTTGATATCAGGCAAAGGGCACTTAAGATTGCCAAAAAACTGCTTGCTGGCCCCAAACCGTCTTATCTTTCGGAAGAGGTTGATAAGGCCATCAGAGAAAAATTCAACATAGTGTTGTAGCCTCAAAATAAAAACAGTCAGTTTAACATATTTGTTTAAGAGACTATTTAAAAAAAGGAAAATAAACATGAATGATTTTAATGAGATAAAAGACACCTTGGTTAGCCTTGATGAACAACGTCTGCTTCAATTGGTGAAAGATGCACTGGAAAACGGCATCCCAGCCGGTGATATCCTTAATAAAGGATTGATAGCAGGAATGGATATTGTTGGCGAAAAAATGGAGAATGAGGATATAGCCCCTGAAGAATTTGTGAGAATGATCAAGGGAAAAAATGCGAATATACTTTGCCTTTCAGCACTTTTAACCACGACCATGCCAATGATGACACAGACCATTGATGCCGTGGTTGAAAGCGGGTTAAGAG
>JAQICW010000533.1 GCA_027858355.1 Desulfobacula sp. | reverse complement strand
TTGTTCTATCTCCCAGGGTTCCGGGGCTTTGGGTTCTGCCTCCTCTGGTTCAGAATACCAGGGTTCAGGATCCTCTGGATCAGGCTGCCCTGGTTCCGACTCTTCGGGTTCCGGTTGCCAGGTTTTCTGCTCCTCTTCTTCAGGCTGCCCTGGTTCAGGCAGAACTGTTTCAGGCTCCCGGGACAATGGATATGCTGTTAAAATATGCTTGCAGACAGCACAACGGCATTTTGAGCCGCCCTCTTTGACAAGAGAATCGTCAAGATTGAAACGGGTTGAGCACTTATTGCAGGTAATAATCATTGAAGTCTCCTTATCCCTATAGTTTCATGTCTTAGATGGCTGGAAGATTTCTGTATTTTTCATTATAGTCCAGTCCAAACCCGACAATCAATCCTTTTTCAAGTGAGAAACATGAATAATCAACATCAATTTCTACCTCACGTTGATCACGTTTGTCAATCAAACTGCAAATTTTAATGGGCCTGGGATGTAATAATGTGATGCATTCAATCATGATATGATTTATAGCCCTGTTTTTTTCAGTTGTTCAATAAGATCTTTCTGTTCTTCCGTCAGCTTTTTAGGCATGGGTATATTAATCACAACAAAGAGATCTCCACAACCATTTCCTTTCATTTGGGGAATTCCGTGTCCGGGTATCCGCATCTTTGCCCTGGGATTTGTTCCGGCAGGAACCTTCAGATTGATGGTCATTCCGTCCGGTGTCAAAACTTCTATGGTATCCCCGAGCAGAGCCTGGGAGAGTAAAATTTGTTTTGAGAGCAAAACATCATTGCCTTCAATGGTATATTCCTTTGACGGGATAAGAATAGATTTAATATAGAGATTGCCGGAAGGTCCTCCGTTGGGGCTCATACTCCCTTTTTCAGCAAGCCTGATTTTTTTACCCTGGGTGAGTCCTTTGGGAATTGTTACTTCTATGGCCTTTGCAATGCCGCCCTGATTGATGGTAATGGTTTTTTTGGTACCATTGATTATTTCATGGAGGGTTAAAGGCAGTTCATATTCAATGTCTTTTCCTTTCATGGGCGGCTGTCTTTGTTGGCTAAAACCACCACCTCCCATATTATTGAAAAATGAATTGCCACCCATGCCGGAAAAGCCGCCGCGTTGTCCGCCCCTGCCCTGGGCGCCGCCAAACCCGAATTCCTTTAAAATATCACCCAAATCAAAATTTCTGAAAATATCTTCCTGGGAGAATCGCTGCTGAAAATCTGCTGATCCATAGGTGTCATACTGGTTTCTTTTTTCAGGATCACTCAAAACAGCATAGGCTTCGCTGATTTTTTTAAATTTTTCTTCCAGGGGTTTATCCCCTTTTGTTTTGTCGGGATGGTATTTTAAGGCAAGTTTTCGATATGCTTTCTTGATTACAGACGCATCTGCTGTTTTATCAACCCCTAGAATTTTGTAATAATCTTCAGCCATATATCCATCCTTGTATAATTTAATTATTTTGTTCGGGGTCAGACTTGCGTGCTGTTCGGGGTCAGGCTTGTGTTATTGCGTTTTTTATCAGAAAACGCAATAACACAAGCCTGACCCATAAACATGACCCCATAAACAAGCCTGACCCCATAAATAGTAAGTTTTAATCGGTTTAAGTCAAGCTTTGTTTTTTGTTGTAAATGCGGAAATTGCAACCATTAATACAGAGATGGCCGCTGGTGTCATCCCGTCAATTCTGGAGGCCTGCCCCAGTGATTTCGGCAGGATTTGATTCAGTTTTTCCTTTAATTCATTTGAAAGGCCATGGGTCTTGGAATAATTAAAGTTTTCCGGGATATTTATTTTTTCCAGGTCCTTATATTTTTTTATTTCATTGAGCTGCCGCAGGATATATCCTTGGTATTTTATCTGGATCTCAACCTGGTGCTCAGCCCTTTCCAGAACAAGTGAAGGCTGCGGGCAGATTTCTTTGAGAGAAGCATAATCAAGCTCAGCTCTTTTCAACAGCTGCTCAAGTTTTACCCCGTTTGTTATTGGATTTGTTTCTTTGGAAAGCAAAAAATCATTAACTTTCTGGGTGGGCTTTATTATGGTTTTTTTAAGGCGTTGGATTTCTTTTTGCGTCTGGGCCTGGATCTCTTTGCAGAAATTTAAGGTATCATCATCCACAAGCCCCAGGGCATTTCCTATCCTGGACAATCTTAAATCAGCATTATCTTCCCTTAGCAGCAAGCGATATTCAGCCCTTGATGTAAACATCCTGTAAGGTTCCTTTGTTCCCCTTGTTACCAGATCATCCACCATGACCCCCATATAGGCCTGGGAGCGGTCAAGGATAAAGGGTTTTCTTTTCTGGATGGCACAGGCCGCATTAATGCCGGCCCACAAGCCCTGAGCCCCGGCTTCTTCATACCCTGATGTGCCATTTATCTGTCCAGCCAGAAAAAGCCTTTTTACTCGTTTGGTTTCCAGGGTGGAAGATAATTCCAAAGGATTGATATAATCATATTCAATGGCATAGGCAGGCCTCATGATGTCGGCTGCTTCAAGACCTTCCACAGACCTTACAACTTTATACTGGATTTCCAAAGGAAGGCTGTTTCCAAGTCCGGAGGCATAAATTTCCTTTGAGTCCATGCCTTCATATTCAAGGATGATATGGTGGCTGTCCCGAAGGGGAAATTTAACGATTTTATCTTCAAATGAAGGGCAATACCTGGCAGAGCTGCCTTTGATATGGCCGCCATAAAGTGCAGAAAATTTAAGGTTGTCCCGGACAATTTCATGGGTTGCCTGATTAGTGCGGCCCATAAAACTGGGCAGCATGGGATTAATAATTTCTGTGGTTGAAAAAGAAAAGGGTTTTGGCAGGCTGTCGGAATTATGGATATCGAATTTGGAAAAATCAATACTATCTGCATGGATTCGGGGCGGGGTTCCAGTCTTCATCCTTCCAATGTTAAACCCAAGCATTGCAAGATTTTGTGCAAGACTTATGGATGAAAATTCTCCAGCCCTGCCAGCCGCAATTTTTGATGCCCCGATGTGAACCATGCCTTTTAGAAAGGTTCCCGTTGCAATGACCAAGGCCTGGGTTTTATATTCAAATCCCGTATGATCAATGATTCCTGTCACTGTGTTGTTTTCAATCAAAAGTTCCTGAACCATGGCCTGTTTAAGATCAAGGTTTTTTGTTCGTTCAATGACAGCTTTCATGTTTTTTGAATACAGGGCTTTGTCATTTTGCGTTCTTGTTGAGTGTACGGCAGGACCTTTCCGGGTATTTAATGTCTTGTATTGAATGGCTGAAGAATCTGTGATTTTTGCCATCTGGCCGCCAAGGGCATCAATTTCCTTAACCAGCTGTCCTTTTGCCATGCCGCCAATGGAAGGACTGCAGGGCATGGAAGCGATTTTATCCATGTCAATGGTTAATAAAAGGGTATCACATCCCATGCGGGCTGAAGCAAGAGCTGCCTCACACCCGGCATGACCGGCACCGATAACAATGACTTCATATGTTTTAAAATTATAATTCATAACTGGTTAATATAAGATTGCTTGAGGCTTTGGTCAATAACATGATTAAAAAATTAAACGGCTGCCTTCCTTTGATTTTTGATGGCAATTAATGGTAAACAGTGTTTGAATTAAAACAGGCTTATTTAAAAAGAATAGTTGACTCTATTGTGATGGGACTAAGGAAATGGAGAAAAAAAAGAGATATTCAGATTATAATACCTATTTAAGACAATTGTTTGGTCAAAGGGTTCAAAAAATTTCAATTGATACAGGATTGTCCTGCCCCAACAGGGATGGGATGCTTTCCAGGAAAGGATGTATTTATTGTAATTCAAAGGGCTCTGGTTCCGGCATGTTCAACAGAGGACTTTCCATAAGGCAGCAGATTGAAAAAGGCAAGATCGGAATGATAAAAAAATATAAGGCTGAAAAATTTCTAGCCTATTTTCAATCCTATACCAATACCTACACCACCTGCGACTATATGAAGCAGATGTTTGATGAAGCCTTTTCCTGTGAAGGCATGGTGGGAATGGCAATCGGAACCCGGCCGGACTGCATTGATGATCAAAAGCTTGACCTGATCGCCTCCTATGCAAAAAAGTATCTGGTATGGCTTGAATATGGGCTTCAGTCTGTCCATGATACAACCTTGAAAACCATTAACCGGGGTCACAGTGTTAAGGATTTTTTCAAAGCCGTGGATCTGACCTCCGGCAGGGGGATTAATATTTGTGCCCATGTTATCCTGGGGCTTCCTGGAGAAGACAGAAACATGATGCTCCAAACGGCAAAAATACTGGCAGACAGCCAGATTAACGGGGTGAAAATTCATCTGCTCTATGTCATAAAGGGAACCATTCTTGACAGAATGTGGAAAAACGGTGAGTATTTTCCCATGGACCAGGAGGAATATGTGAATATGGTTTGCGATTTTTTAGAGCTTTTGCCCGAAAAAATTATTATCCAGAGGATTACCGGTGATCCGCATCCGGATGAACTGCGGACTCCCATGTGGGCAGGCCGATACAGGGAAACCTTTAACATGATTCAAGCCACCCTTGAAAATCGAGACAGCTTTCAAGGTAAAAATTATAAAAGAAAGGAAAACGGCTTGAAAAAATTGGGTGTATTAACAAATTGAATAAAATTGAATATATTTTAGACAATTAATATTCAGGGTGAGGGAAAAATTATGAAAACATTAACAATGAGAGTTGATGATTCAATTTATAAGATGATCAAGACCGCGGCAGAGGGTCAGAAAAGAAATATTTCAAATTTTATCGAATTTGCTACTTTACAATATTTAACCTCAGTACAGTATATTGATAACATTGAGATGAATGAGATAATGGATGATAAAGAATTGGTTCAGAATCTTCAAGATGGTTTGAAAGATTTGAAAGCCGGTGATTACAAAATTGTCTGATTATCAGATTGCCGAATCAAAAACCTTTGAAAAAGTTAAAAAGAAGATTGGTTTACAGC
>JAQICW010000491.1 GCA_027858355.1 Desulfobacula sp. | reverse complement strand
GTATCATTGATGTCAATGGCCATGGGTGTCATCTTGAAAATATCATCTTCAAATCCCATAAGGGTATTATATGACCAGACCCCAAGCCCCCCATCCTTAGGCAGACAATACCCACCAATCCCGGGCCCCGGGAATATCATATTTGAATGGGTGGGCCGAACCTTGATGGCCTTGATGACTTTTGTTAGATCAACCCCGTTACGTTCAGAAAAAACACTCCATTCATCCAGAAAGGCAAGAAGTGTTGCACGATAAGAGTTTTCTACAATCTTACAGGTTTCACTTTCAATAGGCCTGTCCAGAACAGTCAGGGGGAATTTTTCCACATTCAGTATCTCGGATAAAAATTTTGATACCCGTTCCCGGGCAGTTTCATTAATACCACTGCACACACGCCAGAAATCACGAATTGAGGCAACATAATCTTTACCCGGCATCACCCTTTCATAAGAGTGAGATAAAAGCGGTTCAACCCCTTTAAAACCCCTCTGCTCAAATGCTTTCTTGATAATGGGATTTGCCACATATTCAGTTGTTCCCGGGGGAACTGTTGTTTCGATCAGTACAAGGCATTCAGGTCTGATCTTTTCCCCGATCACCTTAAGACTGCTTTCAAGAGCTGCAATATCCGCCTTTCCATTCCTGACATTGCCAAAATTTTCCTTAAGGTAATCGCATTGCACATCCACCACGACCACATCTGCCAGTGTAAGGGCCTCATATGTAAATGTTGCAGTCAACGTCTTTTTTTCCAGCACACAGCGTTTAATTAAAGGCGCAACCTCAGGATCTTCCGCTTCCACAGGTGCAATGCCCTTATTCAGATACGGAATCTTCCAGAATGAACGCGAGGAAGGCCGCTGCATGCCGATCACAAATTTCCCAGACTCTTTTGTCTCCCGATCTACAGAATCTGCTACAACACCAGCCATGACAGCACCGACAAAACCGACACCCATCACCACCACAATTTCCCGCCCCATGCCTCGTTGTTCCCGAACTAATTCCTTTAATCTTTGAAACTCCTGATCATAATCTTCTTCAGCCGGCAAAACAAATGTTTCTCCTTTCGGACAAACAGATACATTTTCTTCTAAACTGGTCATTCCTGATTTTCCTTTTAAGACTATATGTTTTAAATCCACTCCAATAAAAAAACACTTTCACGTTCTACAATTTAAGATAATTTCAATAACCCTGTCCATATCAGGATCAGTCATTGCTGTTCCAGAGGGAAGACAAAGCCCCTGTGCGAAAAATTCTTCGCTCACTGATCCACCGATCATCCTTACTTTATACCTCTTTTTCATTGGATGAGTTGAATTGATAACACTCCCTCCAACCCCACAATCAAACACGGGCTGAAGGTGCATGGGTTTCCATACCGGCCTTGATTCAATGTTTTCATTTTCCAGCGCCCGCTGAACTGATTTTGAATCTACACCAAAAGCCTCAGGGTTTATAAGAATGACCGTTAACCATCGGTTGCATTTTCCATAGGAAGCTTCCGGCATAAATTCAATACCAGGAACATACTTCAAGGCACTTTGATAATATTCAAAGATTTCCCTTTTTCGACGAACACGCTCATCCAAAACCTTGAGTTGCCCTCTCCCAATACCGGCCAGCACATTACTCATCCTGTAGTTGTAGCCAATCTCGGAATGCTCATAATAAGAAAAAGGGTCCCGTGCCTGCTGGGACAAAAACAGTGCTCGATCAATCAAAGCTTTGTCATCCGAGGCCAGCATCCCCCCTCCAGAAGTGGTCATAATCTTGTTGCCATTAAATGAAAAAACAGCCGCTTTGGAACCTTTACCGGCATGGACAACCTGCTTTGATTCCAACCCTGGTCTCCCATTTCTACCATAAGTAGCTCCCATGGCTTCCGCGGCATCAACCACCACTGGCACGCCATAAGAGTCACAAATATCAAAAATCCTGTCATAATCTGCACACTGTCCATAAAGATCAGTGGGGACTACAGCTTTTGGAAGCTTACCCTGCCTTTTCCCTGCTTCCAGTTCCTCAGCCAGCAGATCAGGGTCCATATTCCATGATTCACGGTCACAATCTACAAAAACCAAACTGGCACCGATAAAAATGACAGGACTGATGCTGCCGATAAAGGTCAGAGAAGACCCGATCACCTCATCTCCAGGCCCCACACCAAGTCCCTGAAGAGCCAGATGCATGGCAGCTGTCCCGCTTGAAAGTACAACACAATGATCAATACCTGTATATTCTGAAAATTCTTTTTCAAAGGCATCAACCTGGGGACCTAAAGGAGCTATGTAGTTACTGTCAAAAGCATCTATAACAAATTGCTGTTCAAGATCACCTATATGTGGTGGAGAAAGAAATATTCGTTTGTTATTCATTCATCGAGGCCTTAAATTAATTCATTTTTTCATTATTTTTTATTTTTGCGTCCCAAAACAAAAAAGTATTCTATAAAATTTAGCTCAATTATTAGAAAGTTTAGGTTTATTTATCCACATTAATTGATTTTCTGCTGATAACAATTTTAAAGGTCTCAAATATTATCATCAGATCAAGAAAAAATGATATATTCTTTACATATTCAATATCATGCCTATATCTTTCCGCCCAAGAAATGGAATTACGCCCTCTACATTGCGCTAAACCAGTGAGACCAGGGCGAACACTTAACCTCTGCATAACAAATTTATCATATTTTTCTGAATTAGAAGGAAGATCAGGTCTAGGTCCAACTATACTCATATCGCCTTTAAGTATATTTATTAATTGCGGAAATTCATCAATACTTGTACTTCTAAGAATCCTGCCTAAAAAAGTAACTCTTAAATCATTTTGAGTTACACGCCCCCTTAAAGCACCACTATACATCGTCCGAAACTTATAAAGATTGAAAATTTTTCCATTTTTTCCAACTCTCTTATCGATAAAAATGCCTGGCCCTTTTGATTTCATTTTTAAAGCCCCCAAACAGATAAATAAATAAGGGGTCAGTATTATAAGACAAATTCCAGCAC
>JAQICW010000422.1 GCA_027858355.1 Desulfobacula sp. | reverse complement strand
TTTTGAAAAACCTGCTAGCAATGCGCTGATATTGTGCCATGGTCCTATATTGGCAAACCACGCGTCGAATTGAAACAATCCAGGACAAAGATGCCAGAAAAGTTTATTCAATAATTTTAGAGTATGGAGTTGGCCTGGATCAAGAAAGTTTAATGCTACAGTGATCCTTCCCTAAAAAACCGGACGAGCCGTTGATTTGAAAATGGAATATTTGTACGGAATGATTCCGTACAAAAAGAAAGAGGAGGGCAACAATGGCTACCACTCGCCTTGATATGAGATTAGATCAAGAAATTAAAGCAAAAGCTGAAAAAGCGTCGGCCTTGCTTGGATTAAAAAGCCTTACTGAGTATATTGTCAAACTAATTGATGACAACGCAACCCAGGTGATTGCTCAACATGAAAGTATCATAGTTGAAAATGATATTTTTGATCTTTTCATTAGTGCTTGTGAGAAAACTCAAAAACCAAATAAAGCTCTTCTGGATGCGACATCTTTTGCCAAAAAACAAGGGATCAAATGAGTTGGGCTAAAGAATTCATAGAGCTTGACAAGGTTATCCACGATCGGGCTTCATTTGATTGCGGTGAAGTTGAATTAAATGAATTCATCCGAACTAAGGCTGCAAAGCATATGGTCGCAGGCATAAGCAGAACAATGCTATTACCCGCCTCCATTCCACTTCCTAACGGCAAATACCCCATTTGTACCTTTTATACAATTGCACCTAGTTCTATTGGCAGAGGAACTTTACCAAAAAAACTTATGAAAAAGTTACCACGTTATCCTGTGCCGGTATTTTTACTTGCTCAGCTAGCTGTTCATTCAGAATATCATGGTCAAGGTTTGGGGAAAATAACCCTAATAAAAGCGCTTGAATATTTATGGGAAATAAATTCTCACATGAGAGCATATGCAATTATTGTCGATTGCTTAAAAGAAGCAGCTGAAAATTTTTATTCAAAATACGGTTTTGAAGTATTGTGCTGCCAAAATAGTAAGGCACGAATGTTCATGCCAATGAAAATTGTAGGGCAATTATTTCAACAATAATATTCATATCGTACCAGACGTTCGATTTTACAACTTAAAAATGCACCGGATTTCACCGGTGATTTTTGTGTTGTCCCATAATCACAAAAGGATTTATTGAAACATGATATTTTTTTATCAATGACCTACGAATACAGATGCATGACGACATAGCGCAAAATGATCATCTAATCATACATAGATTTGGCTTTACGGTAATCGAATCCAAAAGTGTCACTTCTGAAATATCTGCTAATAAGCATGGTGAGTGGATAAGACACTATCCTAATTATTCCAAAGGGACCCTCAACCATAAATAATTCTTGAGTTTTTTAACAAAACAGCGTAAAAATTCGTTGAACTCAATAGTTGAGTTTGTTTTTTTTGGGGGCAAAACCCTATTCACATCAATAAAAAAGTAATACTCTCTTTATGGATAAAATTTTAATAAATGGTGGCAAACGGCTTAATGGCGAAGTCATTATCAGCGGTGCTAAAAATGCTGCTCTGCCTTTAATTGCTTCAAGCATACTTGTAAATGGAACATCTACATTTACCAATGTTCCCAAACTCATGGACATCACCAGTATTCGAATGCTGCTTGAAGATTTAGGAGCGATTTCTAACGTTGAAGGTAACACCTTAACGATTGATGGTTCCGGCATTAATAAAATAGAAGCAGAATATGATCTTGTCCGGAAAATGCGGGCTTCCATTCTTGTCCTGGGTCCTTTGGTTGCCAGGTTTGGCCATGCAAAGGTTTCCATGCCCGGCGGGTGCGCCATTGGTGCAAGACCTGTCAATATGCACCTTTCAGGGCTTGAAGCTCTGGGTGCTGAAATTTCCATGGATCACGGCTATATTGAAGCAAAGGCAAATCGACTGATTGGCAATGAAATCTATTTTGATAATCCCACGGTAACTGGGACTGAGAACCTCATGATGGCAGCTGTCCTTGCCAAGGGAACCACAATTCTGAGAAATGCAGCCAGAGAACCTGAAATTTTATGCCTTGCAGATGCCCTGATTCAAATGGGTGCGAGGATTTCAGGTGCTGGAACAGCCATTGTTACCATTGAAGGTGTGGAAAGGCTCAACCCGGTTCAGGTAAATGTGATCCCTGACAGGATTGAGGCTGGTACCTTTATGGTTGCCGCTGCTGCAACAAATGGCGATGTGTTGGTAAAGGATTGTAACCCAGATCATATGGGCGGGATTATAAGCAAGCTTAAAGCTACAGGTGCAACCATTGAGGTTAGTGAAAACCAGGTCAGGGTTCTGGGAAGCGATACCATTAAAAGCATTGATATAAAAACCCTTCCCTACCCAGGCTTTCCAACAGATATGCAGGCTCAGTTCATGGCTCTTATGACCATTGCAAAGGGCACCAGTGTGATCCATGAATCTATTTTTGAAAATCGATTCATCCATGCCAATGAATTGCTGCGCATGGGAGCGGATATCTCAATTTCCAATGGAAATTATGCCATGGTCCGGGGAGTTGAAAGACTGCAGGCAGCTCCTGTTATGGCTTCTGATTTGCGTGCCAGTGCCTCTCTGGTGATTGCCGGTCTGATTGCTGAGGGTACAACTGAAATTTCAAGGATCTACCACATGGACAGGGGTTATGAATCCATAGAAAAAAAATTCTCATCTTTGGGAGCAGATATCCAGCGCATTTAATAATAAAATTTTTTATACAGGTATGGTTATGTGAAAAGATTAGTGAATCCTGTCCATCCACAGCTTTTTCCTGTGATCATTTTCCTGATCGCAGGAATCCTTGCAGGTAATGCCCGGCCTGATACCCCATTTGTAATCTATGCACCAGTCTGTCTGATAGTTCTTTTTTCTATTTCTTTTTTTATAGTTAAATTAAAACCCTTTGTTTTTGGTCTCAGCTTTATGGCAATGGCCTGGGGATTTTTTTCCATTGCCGGGGTGCTGAACCCGGTTTTTCCATATGATCATATTTCAAATTATACAGATTCATCCAAATATACCATTACAGGCAGGGTTGTATCTTTTTCAAAGCATTATTTCCATAAACAGAGGATAACCCTTGATTGCAGTTCCCTTGAAAAAAAAGACAATGAACCTGATCAGGTAAATGGTCGGATAATTGTAAATATCTATGGTAACCAGGGGGTTTTCTTTCAATATGGCGACATCATCCAATTTAAAAGCCCCTTAAAACCTATTCGAAATTTTTCAAATCCCAAGGGGTTTGAATATGAAAAATATATGAAATCCCAGGGGATTTTTGGTTCTGCCTATGCATATTCCCAAAAAATTACAAAACTAACCCAGTATCCAATTCCTTTTTATACAAAAATTATCCGTATCATTGAGCAAGTCAGGAATCGTTTCTTTTATTTCACCATGGACACAATGGAGAACAAGGATGCCGCAGCAATTCTAACAGCCTTGATCACAGGTAAAAAAGAAGTGATTCCCCTGGAACTCAGAGATATTTTTTCAAAGGCTGGTGCTTCCCATATCCTTGCCATTTCAGGTCTTCATCTTTCCATAGTGGCCTTGATTTTCTTTTTTCTATTTTATTTCCTTCTTGCACGGTTTCCCCAGATTTTGATCACAGGAACCGCAAAAAAAGCAGCAGGAATACTGACCCTGGTTCCATTATTTTTTTATGCTGTTTTTTCAGGATTTTCTCCTTCCACCCAGAGGGCCTTTATCATGACAGCTGTTTTCATGGTTTCTTTTATGGGTGAAAAAGAGAATGATCCTTTAAACACCCTGGCCCTTGCAGCGGCTCTTATTCTTATCATGGACAGTACAGCCCTGTTATCCATATCCTTTCAATTATCCTTTACGGCATTGTTTTTTATTATAATTGGATTTTCATTGATCAGGAAACGTGGATGGATACTAAAAAAAAATATACTGACCACTGTGATTATTGCGGCTCTGGTTACTTTTTTTGCAGGACTTGGAACTTTTCCTTTGATTGCCCATTATTTTAACATGGTTTCCCATGTGCAAATTATGGCAAACCTGCTGCTTGTACCGCTGATGGGATTTATTTGTCTTCCCCTTGGATTTCTCGCTCTTTTTTTTCTCTTTTTTTATCCTTCTCTATCCATGATTTTTGCAGATTTGTGCCAGGTGATCCTTGGTTTTTGTATTGGCTATATTAAATATTTGACTGGTTTTAGTTTTTCATGGTCCAGAATCATTACTCTTACTGCCTTGGAAGTGGCTTTGATTTATCTTTTTCTTGGGGCTGTTTTCTTATACCTTTTCCGCCAAAAAAAGATAGGTATAGTGCTTTTAACCATGGTATTGCTGTCAGGCGTTCTTTGTGTCGGTATTGGGGTGAAAGATAAGTTTTTTTCCGGAAAAATGACCATTACCATTCTGGATGTAGGCCAAGGCAATAGCGCCTTGATTCAGACCATTGAAGGTAAAAATATTTTGGTGGATGGAGGAGGATTTTCAGGCCAATTCAGTTTTGATCTTGGCCGTTATGTGGTGGCGCCATTTTTGTGGACAAAAAAAATCCTTAACCTGGATGCAGTTATTTTAACCCATCCTGAATCCGATCATTTAAAGGGCCTGGTTTATATCTTTGAAAATTTCAAGGTCAATATGCTGATAAAAAATCAGGATATTACTTCCAGTAAAGCCTTTAAGGATATTATCACCCTGTGCCATGAAAAAAATATAAAAATCTGGCACCCTGGCCCAGGAGACAAAAAACTTAATTTTAGCAAAACCTGTCTGTCCTTTTATGTGTCTGGTCCTGGGCAATTTTCCCCTGGTCTGAATAATAATTCACTTGTTTTTAAGATTCGCTATGATTTATTTTCCATGGTTTTTCCAGGAGATATACTCTTTGAAAGGGAAATGATTCTTTCTAAGAAAAAGGATAAAAGCTTGGCATCCTTGATACTGCTTTCTCCCCACCATGGCAGCGCAAGTTCAAGCAGTAAAATTTTACTTGATAAAGTAAACTCGGAAAGTGTAATAATATCCTGCGGCTATAAGAACAGATACGGCTTTCCAAACCAAAATGTTCTGGAAAACTATTATAGCAGGGGATATAAGGTGTTTAGAACAGATCTTGACGGAGCTGTCACCATCTCCTCTGACGGTATTGTTTATCACATAGTAACCCATAAAGGCGGATAAACCTTGTATTATATTTATTTTCCATTTGTACTAATATTGTCTGGCCTGATGCTTTCTGAATGTCGTGGAAAAAAACATCCCAAATGGTGGGCTGCCATGGTGTTTATCGCCCCTGTGACAACTCCCTATTTTATCTTCAAATCCCGGAAGACTGAGGGGATGATTCTGTTTATGGTGTTTATGATCACTTTTATGGTGGTTTCTGTGTCTGAATTTTATATCTATTCCAACATGAAGGAAAAATACAAATACAATAATTTGCCGCCCATCACACGCCAGATCATTCAGCTTAGTGACGACTTAAAGACGACCACTTTTGAATTGGACAGGGCCCTGGGGACCCTTGAACACCTTTCCAAGGTTGATTCACGGATCAAAGAGCTGAAACATACCATTGAATTTATTGAAACCCTAAGGACAATTTTTTCTAAAAATCAATTTGCCATAAATCAACTTAATAAGTTTATATTTGATCATAAATCCTATCTTGCTAAAAAAAATCTAAACTGGGTCTATGGTATTCAGCAGTTTTATACCAATCGAAATGTCATGCTTCATTACAATAGCCTTGAAACCTATGTAAATGATTTTCAAGCCCTGCTCAAATATTCCTATACAAACTTTTATAATATCACAGAGCATAAAACCCAGGAGCATTTAAAAAATTATGATGAATACTACCTAAGGTATCGCAGAGCCGTTGATGCCCATAATACATTCAATGTCCAGCGCATTGAATTTCAAAATAAATTCCTGCTCAAATACCCTGACCTCAAACCCTATCTCCCGGGTGAACGTCAGACCGAAACCTTCTCGTTGTGGGAATAGGATTGATTCCGTAAATATTTGAGAAATGGAATAATTACCTTGTTTTTATTTCCTCCGGAAAGGTCATAGGTAATACTGACAATGGGCACTTTTGTTTTTGTCTCAATTTTGGCTGCCATGGCTTCGGTCACAAGTCCGGGGCAGCAGAATGCAGGATTGGCCTGGACCAGAAGTCTAAGATCCGGATGTTCATGGGTGATATGGTGAATCTTCAAGATATTATCCATGGATTCACCCGTATGTTCGGGAAGGATTCCGTATTGCTCCAAAAGGTTTTCATAGGAATCACTCAAAATAAAATCTGATTCTTTTAATATGGGTTCAAAATATTTATAATACTTTTTTTCCATTGCCGTCATTGCCGTAAACAAAGCTTTCTTTGAGATAAGACTCAGGTATTTGCCTTCCTTGAACCATTTTCTAAAATATGAATTGGCAATGATTTTGATGAATTTATAATAGGGTGTGGTTACAACTTCCCCGCCGTTTTCTTCGATAAAATGAACCAGATCCTGATTCATGATGTCATTATCCCTTACATAGAGATCCCCGAAGATGCCAACCTTGGGACGGTTTCTATCCTTTTTGACCTGGATTTTGTTAAACATGGGAATGGCTTCCTGTAAGGCCTTTTCTTTGGATCCGCCGGTGAGGAAAGCCGTTTCAATGATGGACAAGGCTTTGGCAAGGACCTGGTCTGTTTCTCCCTTATTGACCTCATAGGGCCTTATTTTACACCCAATACTTCTGAGAAAACCACCGAACATATAGGCAAAATAAGTATTTGTGGATGCTTTAAAGGAAATATCAAACAATGACAATTCCCCTTTGTAGACACTTGAATGTTCAAATCCGTTCTGCTCCCGTTCAAGGATTTTGTTGATGTGATAAGGATACATTTTTATATTGCAGGCAATGTCAGACTTGCTGAGCCATAGCACTGCCTGGGACGGATCAAGCCCGTGTTTTTTAACGGTATGAATAAATCCTGCTGCAATGGCATTAAGGGGTATGCACTGCCCTGTATTAGTCAGGATGCTCTGTTTAAGAGTCTTTTGATTCTCTTCCATTAACAGAGCATTGTATCCCTGGTTTTTAAGGGTTGCCACGATGAGACGACCTGAGAATGAATCCCAGTTGGGGAAAATAATGGTTTTTTTATCCAAAGGTCCATTTAAAGGGGACCCGGCATAGAAAGGATCAAAGGATTTGTTCTTCTGGGGAAGTTTTTTTTCTTTTAGATTATAATGATTGGAAAAGGACCGGACAGCCGCTTCAATCCTTGTTTCATACCCAACGCTTGAATCATGTTCATCCAGTTCAAGAACCAGATAAGGTTTATTGAAATGCTCCATTATTTCTTTAAAATAATCGACTCCAAATGAATCTGGAGCACATTTGAACGAAGTTATATATACAGGGTATAGATCTTCTGTGGTGGCGGCAATATAGGCGGCTTCCAGAATTTTTGCCCCATGCTGCCAGTGAATTTCTGTAAGCAGGGGCTGGATCAGTGAAAAATCATGGTCTTGGGTATCCAGCATATCCTGAAAAAATGTTTTTACCCCGAGATTTTCAAAAAGTCTGGGAATTTTGTTGTTCATTGATTCTGAGAGAACCGTATAGGGCCGTCCCAGAAGAAGGGCCTTAATCCCAGGCATTTGTTTTTTGTGCTTTTCATATAATGCTTTTAATTTTATCTGGTTTTCATTCTTAAACTCCAATGCCCGGTCATAGGCCAGGGAAATATCAAAAAATGAGAATTTGTTGGAGATTGCTTTTAGGGATTTGTATAACTCCATTTTCGTGTGAAAACTGGTATATAAATATTTAATGATCGGTGATACCAGCTTTTTTTGATCCAATGCCTGTAAGCAGGCAATAATGGAAGGACTAAACTGGGTATAATAACACTGCTGCCGCCTTGTATCCTTTTCCTTTGATTTGTCTTCGAAATAAAAGGGAAGAAATACATAATCTGCTTTTTCCATCAAATGGGAAACATGGCCATGCAAAGAGACAACCGGAGCACAAAATTCTGCACCTGCAATTGTTTTCCCGAGTTTGACAGGATTTTTTAATCCTTTGCTTGTAAGGGTTTTGACTCCCAGGTTTGAAAAAAAATGTTGCCAGAATTCAATATCTTCGAACAGATGAAGGGCAGCAGGAATTCCCATGGTAAAATCATGTTTTATTGGGGTGTCACATTCTAAACGAGTAGTTTTATTTCTCAACCTAAGTAGGTCATAACTATTTTTTTTCGGCACCATTTTCTGTGTTTCATAATCCCTGCCGCATAAAAATCCATAGGCCTGGGGGGCACCGTCAATGTCTGCAATGGTAAGTTTGCAATGGTTTGTACATAAAAGACAGGTTTCCTGGCGAACTGGGATTTTATTTTTCCACAGGTTAAACCCCCTGAAACTTGTTAAATCAATTTTTTGGTCAACCTTTTGGTCAATTTTTTGGTTTTTTTTCTGGTCCCTGACCAGTAATGCAACCCCAAGAGCACCTGTTAAATGGCAGAATCGGGATACTTGGATGGGTTTTTTAAGTTTCTGTTCAAAGGCTGCCACCAGGGCTTTATTTCGGGCAGTTGCGCCCTGGAAAAGTATATGGTTACCGATTTTTCCAATATTCGCCACCTTGGTCAGGTAGTTATCCCGCACAGAATGGAGTACCGAAGCCAGGATTTCATTTTTTTCATATCCTTCGGCAAAAAAATAATTAATATCCCTTTCCATGAAAACTGTACATCTATCGCTTGAAACAGGAGAGGTTACCCCTTCGGTTCGTGAGGAGTATTCTGAAAGGGGACAGTCCAGCTTGGCTGCCTGTTCCTCGATAAAACTGCCGGTTCCGGCAGCACATACTGAATTCATGACAGATGAGGTCACCATCCCGTCATTGAGCAGGGTGAATTTGGCATCCTGGCCACCGATTTCAATAATGGTATCTACCTGCTTGTTAAGATTGACTGCAGCAATAGCATGGGCCGTAATTTCATCTGGTTCAATATCAGCTCCTATGATTTTCCCGGAGATTCGTCTGCCAGAGCCGGTTGTACCGCACCCAATAATTTCAATGTTTAGATGCTGATCATGGAAAAAATTATCACAGGCCTTAAAAAGTTTTTGAACCGCTTGAACAGGTCTGGATGCAGTATGGGTATAAAAACCAGCAACAGGTTTTCCGTTTTGATCAATGATTATGCTTTTTGTGCTGGTGGAGCCTACATCCAGGCCTAGGAATCCCTGGGTGATGTTAGAAGCCGATGGATCTTCATAGATATCAACTTCAACCCCCTCAAATACATAGGATAAAAAACATGTAAAATCCGGATAATCAGATAAGGTAAGCTCCAGCTCAGGATATCGATAACTTTTTTTACTGGTAATATTTGTAAAATAATCCTCAATTTTATTGAAGGTACCGGGAGAATAATAATCTTCTTTTAAATCATCCCTGAAACAAAGGGCAGCTCCCAGGGCGCCGTAAAACTGGGAATGTTCATCAATGGTAAACTTAATTCCGGTTATGGACTCAAGGTGATGCTGAACAGCAATGTTTTTGGAGACACCTCCACAAAAAAGTATTTTTAAATCAGAAGTTGTTTGCTTGAACAGGGTATTTGCAATATTTTTGGCAAGCCCGAAACAAAGGCCGTCACAGATTTGCTCAATATCATAGCCTTCCTGTTGGGCATGGATTAAATCGGTTTTTGCGAAAACAGCACACCGGGTGGCAATTTCCGGTCGTTTTTTATTGTTTTTCATGGCTTGTTGGCTGATCTGTTCAGACCCTGAGAGATTCAGCCTTCCAGCCTGCTGATCCAGGAAGCTGCCCGTTCCTGCTGCACAGGAGGTGTTGTTTTTTGACCCAATATAATTACCCAGTTGATCAAATAGATTTAATGAAAATTTTTCACCCCCAATCTGTAAAATACCGCGAAAGGAATTTGTGTGGAGATGTTTAGCGGTCCGGATAAAGGAAACCTGTTCATCAAAGATGGCCTGGGAAAAAATATAGGAAGGAGTTGAAGCGGTTTTTGATACATATCCTATGTTTTTAATCCTATCATTGGATAAAAGGTTTGAAAGACAGGATTTTACTTCACCATGGTGATACGCTGATGCCCGATGAAAAATGTTTCCCATGGAATCCAGGGTTACGATATTTACAGATACTGATCCAACATCAATTCCAAGAATAGCTGAGTCTGGCCTGATTTCTGGCACCATCTGTTTTTCTGGGAATTTTTTCGAGTTTTGTTCCATTTTAGATCTGTTCCTTTACCTGATTCCAGAGTTCATTTACGCCTGTAAGCCATCCATCAATAAACTTCATCTGGTGATCAACAGAGCTATCAATGGTATATTTTTCAAAATCATATGTGTCATAAACTTCTTCAAAATATTCTTTGACTTTTGAATCTTCGGTTAATTTATACGTATCATTAATATTAACTACGTATAAAAGATCCTCATAATGGGCAGACCTCGCCCATTTCATCCCTTCCTTTTTCCCGGATTTGAAAAATTGTTTTTCCCAGATCATTTTCTCATGTTGAAG
>JAQICW010000414.1 GCA_027858355.1 Desulfobacula sp. | reverse complement strand
ATTTGAAAATTAAAAAAGACAAGAATCTTCGAAAGCAATATGAAAATCTATGGGAAAAATTCTTTGATGATGAACTCGAGATTATTCATTTTTTTGAGATTTTTAACCGGATTAATCTGGAAGATTATAATGACCATCCCGAAGAAAAATTAAAAAAACTCAAGGTTGCCCCCTATTATGGCTGCATGCTCTCTATGCCCCCGGATTTAAGATTTGAAAAAAATTATTATGGGATCATGGAACAAACCCTTGCAAAGCTTGGAGCTGACATCATCTCCTATGGATATGGGAAACGGTGCTGCGGTACATATCTTTCCGTTGCAAAGCCTCAGGTTGCCCAGAAGGTTGTAAATGAAATTGTATCCAAGGCCATGGAAGCCGGGGCAGAATGTTTGGTAACGGCCTGTGCTATGTGTCACCTTAATCTTGAAATCCGGTGCAGTCTTGAAAACCCCATACCCGTCCTTCATTTTTCCGAACTGCTTTCAATGGCTTTGGGAGCCCAGGATCAGAAAAAGTGGTTCCCAAGGCATATTGTGGATCCTGTTCCGCTTTTAAAAAAAAGAGGCTTGATAATCGCCTGAGACTTTATTTCAGGTTTTCGGTCAGGCACTAAATATCCCTTAATCCCTTAGACCTAAGAATCAGGAAGCTTTAAATAGATCTGTACTCAGATACCTTTCCCCTGTATCCGGGATGATAAACACAATGGTTTTGCCTTTATTTTCTGGACGAAATGCAATGGTTTTTGCCGCATGAAATGCCGCACCAGATGAAATACCACAAAGGATGCCTTCTTGTATGGCAAGATCTTTTGCTCTCTGAAAGGCCTCGCCGTTTTCAACGGTAATGACTTCATCAAGGATATTCACATTCAGATTTTCAGGGATAAAACCAGCACCAATACCCTGAATTTTGTGGGGACCTGGATTACCGCCGGAGATGACGGGTGAGTCAGCAGGTTCCACTGCCACGGATTTTATTCCAGGATTTTTTTGTTTCAATACTTCCGATACCCCTGTAATGGTGCCCCCCGTACCCACTCCAGCTATAAAGATATCAATCTTACCATTTGTATCATTCCAGATTTCCAGTGCAGTGGTTTTTCGATGGATTTCAGGGTTGGCAGGATTGGAAAACTGGTCGGGCATAAATGCATTGGGCATTTCTTTAACAATTTTTTTTGCTTCCTCAATGGCGCCTTTCATGCCTTTAGACCCTTTGGTCAGAACAATCGTGGCCCCCAGATGTTTCAACAGCTGCCGTCTTTCAATACTCATGGTTTCCGGCATGGTTAAAATCAGTTTCAACCCTTTTACCCGGGCCACAAAGGCAAGGGCAATACCCGTATTGCCGCTGGTGGGTTCGACAATTGTGGATTCTAAATTGATTTTTCCTGTTTTCAAGGCATCTTCAATCATTGCCCGGCCAATTCTGTCTTTTACACTGGAGGCAGGATTGAAAAACTCAAGTTTGCCATATATAGTTGCGCCTGTTTCTGTGCTGGCGGTTTTTAGATAAACCAAAGGGGTTTCACCGCAGGTTTTTGTAATGTCAGATTTGGTATTCATGGCTCAGCTCCTTTTTAAGCTTCCTGGTGTTTGTAAATTAGGCTGGGCGACTCCATAAATACTTTGGTGTCCGGTGGAACGGAATGGGTAAGCCAGACATTTCCCCCCACAACGGACCGGGCACCAATGGTGGTTTCTCCTCCCAGGATGGTGGCTCCGGAATAGATTATGACATCATTTTCAATGGTTGGATGCCGTTTGGCCCCCCGAAGTCTTTTCCCCGCATCTGGGGGAAGAGACAAAGCGCCGATGGTAACATTCTGATACACCCTGACATTATTGCCCACTACACTGGTTTCACCCACAACAACACCTGTTCCGTGATCAATGACAAATCGTTCTCCTATTTTTGCACCCGGGTGGATATCAATCCCGGTAAGGCTATGGGCATGTTCCGTCATTATTCTAGGCAGTTGGGGAACATTTAATTTGAATAGGATGTTGGCAATCCTGTAAACGGTGATGGCGAATAATCCAGGATAAGAAAAAATGACTTCATCATGGCTTTTTGCAGCAGGGTCTCCATCATAGGCACCTTTTACATCTTCAGCCAGGGATACGCGAAGATTGGGAATCGCCTGGATAACTTTCAGGGCAACTTTATTGCCGCTGCCTTCACATTCTGAGCATGCATGACCATACCGCAGGCAATCGTGTCTCAGCACGTGAATAATTTGTTCTGACAGAATATCATAAAGCTGGGATATGCCCTGTCCTAAATTGTAGACAAGATTTGCCCCGTCAATTTTTTCACTTGAAAAATAGCCAGGGAAAAGAATTTCCCTGAATTTATCAATCATTTCTTTTACGCTTGTTGAAAAATGAATGGGTTCATCCCCGATATGGGCAAAACACCTCTCATCATCCATTGATTTAAGAATGGTAGT
>JAQICW010000383.1 GCA_027858355.1 Desulfobacula sp. | reverse complement strand
ATTTTGTTAATAACAAGATAGAGATGCTTTGTCTCTATAAAAATAATCTGACGTTTTAATAATGGAAAAATGAATTAATTGGTTGGTGTTGAATTTGCAAAAAATGTTATGAATTATTTCGTCTCAAGCCTGTTTTTTTTAAAAAGTGTCAACCGTGAAATGAAGGATGCCTACTTTTTACTTAATTAATTGTTTTTCTGCATTTTTAATAATTTTTTGAAGTTCATTTTTCATATTAGAATCCAGTATTTCAGGATTATGATTTTCCAATATCCTTTTAACCCTTTCAACGGTTACATCTTTAGGATCAGAAAATCTTTTTTCAAGAGACGACCATTGATATGAGATTCCGGGACTCCACAGTTTCCTTACATTTGTTGCTGTATGTCGCGTGTCAAGAAAGTGTCCCTGCGGGCCTACAGCCATAATTTCATCCAGGGCAATGGACTCAGCATCAACGCTAAAGCCTTCCGCTATGCTTTTGATTGTTTTGATGATATCGCTATCCATAATAAGCTTTTCAGCACTGGCAGCTGTAAAATCTGCTGTCATCCCTGCGCCAATTGTCAAATCAGGGCCCTGAAGTATACACTGGAGTGCGCCAATACTACTTTCAACCCCTCCCTGCCATGACCACATGTCACTTGCATCGTTACCAATAAAAGCTGTAAGCGTAGGTATATTATAAAATTGCCCAAGCTGTACGACTGCTGCATTTAACAGGTGCTGTTGTGGAAAACCTGTAACAGGGGACCCTGTATACGGATTCATCATCATCGAGAACAATGCATAGTAAACAGGTGCGCCGGGATAAGACAGTTGTATAAGAGATATTGCACTCAGTATCTCTGCATTGCCGGATACCATTGTACTCGGAATCGTAGCCGGACCGGTTGATCCTAGGCAGGGCATAGTTGCAATTCCCACGGGAAGACCGGCTTCAGCAAACGCAAGGCCTGCCTCAAGTGGTCCAGCTTCATGACATAAAGGCGATATGGGGCACACAAGAAGTGAAAGGGGTGGCCGTTTTCTTGCTTCCTCGCTACCGCCTGCAATAACACGGGCCATTTCAATGGCATATCTTGCAGTATCCGGATCAATACAGGTAATGCTATGAACATGTTTTTCTGTATTAATAAAGCATGTTTCAATTTCATTTAAAGCAGCCAACTGTGAATTTATATCTATCGGGCTTGCCATTGGCCAGCAATAAGAAACTTCGGGAAGGTAGTCACATATTTTACTAACTTCATGTAGATCTTTAGATGTTGCCAATCTTATTTCTCCGGTTTCAAAAACACGAATGGAATTGCCGGTTCCACCAGCCCCGCAGTACGTTTTGGTTCCGTCAAGGTAGAGATCCAGGTTTTTATCTCCATGAGAAGCCATGCAGTATTCCCTAGGTGCTTTGGCAATTGTTTCAAGGAGCAGCTCAGGTGAAATTTTAACGATTTTATTTTTTTTATCAACCCTGGCCCCTGCCTCTTCAAAAACATTTAAAGCCCTTTCCGAGGAAACCCTTACACCGGTTTCCTGAAGTAATGTGAGTGTCGCTTCATGAATCTGATTTAGCTCAGCATCACTCATCATATTGATTTTCATTTCGGGCCTTACTGTAATCGGCTGAATATATTTTTCATTATTTTTCATAATATTCCATAAAATAAGGTTTTATAAGGTTCTCAGGAAACAAGCGCCTGATTTCTTATGGATTATTTTTTCCGCTACCCCGATTTGATTGCAGCTGGGTAGTTCAATAATAGAAGTTATCTGGTTTAAACTTTTTGTGCTATTTTATACAGTTCAAGATAATCTTCTATAGTCGTATTTCTTGGATTATCAGGGGTTCCCAGGTTTTCCTGGGCGCGTTCAGCCAGCATGCGTAAATCCTCGTCCTTGACACCGACCTCGCGGGCTGTTGGAATACGAAGATCATTTGAAAGCTCACGTACAGCCTCAACTGCTTTTCTCGCAGCAGCCATAGGTGATAAGCTATCGACACATTCACCCATTGCCTCGGCGATAGTTGCGAACTTCCCAGGAAGCGCTAAGGTATTGTAATCCATAACGACCGGCAGATAGATAGCATTTGCCACTCCGTGTGGCGTATCGTATACGCCCCCAATAGTCTCAGCCATAGCGTGAACACTTGCTGTATCAGCATTTCCAAATGCAACTCCTGCCAGTAGACTGCCAAGCATCAGGTCAGAACGTGCAGCCCTGTCTTCACCATTTGCAAAAGCCCTGCGCAAATTTTGTGAGATAAGTCGAATTGATGTCAGGGATAAAGAATCTGTTAAAGGGTTTGAGCAGTTGGCTGTGTAAGCTTCTATAGCATGTGTAAGTGCATCCATTCCTGTTGATGCCGTTATGCCTCTTGGCAAACTTATTGTAAGTTCAGGGTCTAATAGTGCAACCTTAGCAGTCATTTTAGGATCACCGACACCCATCTTGAGCGAACGTTTGCTGTCAGTAATAATAGCCCAAAGTGTAACCTCACTGCCGGTTCCTGATGTTGTTGGTATTGCAATGAGTGGTGTTACTTCGCCGGGGACCTTAAACCAGAATTCTTCATCAGACTCGTAGTCCTGAATAGTGCCACCGTACTTATGCACAACAGTTATTCCCTTTGCTGTATCTATTGCACTACCACCACCAACAGCAACAACCATATCACAATTTTCGTGTTTTGCCAATGCTGCGCCTTCTGTAATAGATATATCGCGAGGATTAGGTGCCACATCATCAAAAACGACAACCTTAAGGCCTGTTTCAACCAGACAGTTCTCAATACTGTCAATAACACCAGCTTTGCGAACGCCCGGGTCGGTCACAAGAAGTACGCAAGACCCTCCCAGCGCTTTGGCTTCAGAACCAACTGTAGCGGAAACGCCATTCCCAAATTCAATACGCGTTGGAAGATTGAATGAAAATGTTTTACTGCACATGCGATTTTCTCCTGTATTTATATTTACTATTATGTTTAATCAAAATGCTCGGTTTTTAAAACTTACAAGTTTACTTCCACTTCGCTATTATCTGGATATATTCGAACCATATTGTTTAATCCGTTGAACGAATTCTGTTTTCTTTATTGAGTAAAGCAAGCCTGTTATACCCTGAGGCATAAAAATCACCAGCAACACCACCATGGCCCCAAAGACCACGTTTCGATAGGTTTCCAACGGTCGCAGCCATTCACTGATAAAAACCGTAATAAACGCACCGATCAAAGCACCCGGGAAATTGCCTATTCCACCCAGCACCAGCATTACCATCAGGATCAAAAACAGATCCAGACCTAAAATACGGGGTGACAGTACCCCCACATAATGAGCGTACACGGCACCGATCATTCCTGTTAGAAAAGCGGATATGCCAAAGACAAATAACTTATATTTAAAATCATTTATGCCGATGCTTCGGGCAAAAAGTTCTGAATCCCGGATGTTTACAAATGCAAGGCCCCAGTTGGAATGGATAATTTTATAAACAATCAATAGCGAAATAAGGGAAATGACAAAAACAGTATAAAACCAGGGAACAAGTTCCATTGTATCGTAGGTGTATCCAAACAGTTTGAGCGGCGGTATGGTTAAAATCCCCTGGGGCCCTCCGGTACCGATAGCTCTGCCTATATTACTCTTTAAAAATGGCTCTAATATCATATGCACTGCAAAGGTTACCAGCGCTACATAAGAGCCTTTGAGCCGGATACACGGCAGGGCAACCAAGATACCTATTCCACCTGTAATAAGCCCTCCGGCCAATATGCCCAACCAGGGTGATATACCAAACGTACGGGTTAGAATTGCGGATGCGTAGGCACCAATCACATAAAAGGCCACCTGACCAAATGTGAAAATACCGGCGACACCCATGATAAGATCCCATGCTACCGCCACAACGCCCCAGATAAAACATAAAATTAAAATATTCATCATCTGAGAATTGCTGTGGAAAAAAAATGGTAATAGGCCGATAATCAGATAAAAAACTAGTAAAATCCATAAATCTTTTCGAAATTTCATTATTAACCCCATGTTCCGAACAAGCCCTGGGGCCTGATAATCAATGTGATTAGAAGGACGGCAACCCAGGCAAACATGGTCCAGGTAAGCCCAAAATACCAGCCTACAAAGGCCTCAACAATACCTAAGATAAAGGCTGCATAAAGACTGCCTTTAAGGCTGCCCATTCCTCCAAAGGCTGTAATTACCCATGCTTTTACTAAAATGGTCCATCCTCCAAAAGGAGAAACAAAATAGCTCGGAGCAAGCAGAATTCCGGAGGTGCCCACCAAAACTGAGGATATTCCGAAAGTAAAAGCAAATATTTTGTCTTTGGGTATCCCTACAATCAAGGCGCCTGTAGCGTTTTGCGCCACAGCCCGAACCGCCATTCCAAAACGGCTTTTCCCTAAAAAAACCATAAAAAAAATCATACTGGCTACAGCAATAAGTAAAATGGTGATATCCTGAGCAGCAACCACAAACTCACCCATATGCAATCGGCCGGTTATTAGCGGTGGCAGTGATTTTACGAAAGGTCCGAAAATCGCCTGGTAGAGATTATCCAGAAACATGGCTAATCCTAAAGTGACCATCATCGCCATCATTTCCCAATCCGGTCTTTTTCGAAGTGGCTTGACCATCAATTTTTCAGTCCACCATCCCGCAAAAAACAGACATGGAATTGAGACAATGAATACAAAGGGATATCCCCATCCGGTCAGAAATAAGACATAAGCCAGATATCCACCCATACTGTAAAAAGATCCATAGGCAAAATTAAAAACCTTTGTGACGCCGTATATCAAAGACATTCCCAATGCCATGATGGCATACACTGCACCACTGGAAATGCCGCTGATCAAAATATCAATAAGCGTATGAAACATAAATCGTTCCTTATATCCCTAAAAATACTTTTTTGAATTCACTGTTGTTTTCTGCTTCAGCACGGTTTCCTGAAAAGACGATTTGTCCTTCCTCCATGAGATAGATCTGGTCAGCCAGGTCCGCAAGCTGGGGCATATTTTGCTCCACAAGCAAAATACTGATCCCTGATTTATGGATTGCTTCAATGTTACTAAAAACCTCATCTCTAAGAAGTGGCGACAAACCAAGGGACGGTTCATCAATGGCCAGAAAAGGTGATCTGGCCATCAAACCACGGGCAATTGCCAGCATACGCGCTTCACCGCCGCTCAAGGTTGATGCAAAATTGTTAATACGTTCAACCAGCCGCGGAAACTTTTCCAGCACATATTTCAGACTCTCTTTCTCATGTTTCCTTGCATTTCGGTTAAAAGCACCCATTTTCAGATTTTCTAAAATAGTCATTTCAGGAAACAGCTCGCGATCTTCCGCTATATAGGTGATACCCATTTCTACAATCTTTTCAGTTGCTAGCCGATGGATCTCTTTCTCCTCAAACCTAATCGCACCGGAAACAGGCTGCATCAAACCGCAGATGGTCTTTAAAAGGGTGCTTTTTCCATGGCCGTTTGGCCCCAACAGGATATGAAGCTCGCCTGCACCTACTTGAAGAGACACGTTCTTTAAAACATGGAACTCTCCATAAAAGGCATCAATATTATCTACTTCAAGCATAAGATTTTCCAAGGTAACAGTCGATAACCTTCTGGTTAGACATCACATCTTCCGGTGAGCCAATACAGATCAGCTTCCCATTTTCAATAATCATCATCCGGCTGGAAAGGGCTGTCAGCACTTTCATGAAATGTTCAATAATGATCAGGGTGATACCCAATTCCTGATTGATCTTTTTCAACATCTCTGTTGTCTGCTGGATCTCGGACGGATTAAGTCCCGCAATGGGTTCATCAAGTAATAAAAGCCTGGGCTGTGTTGCCAGCGCTGTTGCGATCATTGTCAGTTTTTTATCCAGAAGGGTCAGATTGGCGCATGTAATGCCGGATTTAGACCCAAGATCCATGAGGTCGAGCATATCCTGAATGACTCTTTTTTCTTCGTGAGGGTTAGTTCGTGCACCAAAATGTGCTCCGGCACGGATATTATCATACACTGGGAGAGAAAGGGATAGCTGCGGTATTTGAAATGTGCGGGCAATACCTTTGTGACAAATACTGTAAGGTCTTAAACCGCTGATATTTTCTTTTCCAAGAAAGATACCGCCCGAAAATGAGTAAACGCCGGTAATAAGGTTGAAAAGTGTGGTCTTTCCTGAACCATTAGGGCCGGCGATACCGAAAATCTCATCCTTTTCAACAGTAAAGCTCATATCATCAATGGCCGTTATGTTGCCGAATTTTTTGGTTACATTTTTACATTTAAGCATCATCATCGCTTTTTTGATTAACTGGTAAGGGATGTTGAACATCCCTTACCAGTTAAATAATTATATAATCATTTCATCCAGGATGAGGTCTGAAACTTGTAGTCTAAATATTGATCAAGTCCATGATAAATTGTTATCAGCTTTCCGCCCTGTATTTGTAAATGTGACAATGGCCATGTTTGGATGCTAATTTTGTTGTCCTCATCAAATTTTAACATTTTGCCGCCAATGCTTTTAAATTCTTTTCCTGCAATATGAGCATTTATGGCTTTATAGTTCTTAATATCACCGGTCGCCTTTACAGCTTCCGCCCACATCATAACACCTGTATAAACAGCAAATGAGCCGGCTACAGGATCTTCATTATAAGCGGCCTTAAATTTGTCTACCCAGACTTTTGCTTCTTCTGTCGGTGGAATAAGCCCTGGTAATCCGGTTGTTTCTCCCATCAAACCATTTCCTTCCGGTCCGATGTTGGATAGAAAATCAGGAAGTGCCAATCCATATCCGAAGTTGATTAATGATTTTGTGGGTTGCTCCATGAATTGATTGAAGAAGGTAATCAGGTCAGGACTGGATATGATTTCAACGTAAATAATTGCCGGTTGTTCATTCCTGATTTTGGTTAAAATTGATCCCCATTCTCTGGTGCCATATGGTACGGTTTCATGTATGGGAACTGTCCATCCGTTTTTTAATGCCCGTTCCTTCATACCTTCAGCCGATTCCATTCCCCATGAATCATTGGCAGTGATGATGGCAATTTTTTTATTGGAAAAGGATATCGGCAGATCTTTCATGACATCAAACATCTGAATTGCAATCGGCCGCTCGGTATCATTTAGTTGAAATACATTTGAATACCGTTTTGGGTCTTCCCGAAATACGCTAATCGAGTTGATGGATGCATCCCAATTAAAAAAAGGCACATCATATTTACCATAAGCACGGACATCCTGCCCCCACCC
>JAQICW010000348.1 GCA_027858355.1 Desulfobacula sp. | reverse complement strand
ACTTGAGGCAAAAACAAAGCCGGTAAAGAAAACAGACAGGATAAGTACGCTCATCATCAGTGTTACCATTTTTTTCATAGTTTTTTTCATTGTTAAATTCTTTCCTTTTATATTTGTTTTGGTTTAATTTCCCACGTTTTCCACAGGTTATAAATTACAGGGATAATGATCAGGGTCATTATGGTTGAGGAAATAAGTCCACCCACCATGGGTGCTGCGATACGCTTCATTATCTGTGATCCTGCACCAGACCCATACATTACCGGTAATAGCCCTATTAAAGTTGTGGCAACTGTCATTATAAGCGGACGAACCCTTTCAACAGCACCCTCAATGATGGATTCAAGAAGGTCTGTTGAAGAATTCATCTCTTTTAAACTTTTTCTCCTTTTAAAAACTTCATCAAGGTATACCAGCATGACAATTCCTGTCTCTGTGGCAAGTCCGGCAAGGGCGATAAAGCCAACACCAACAGCAACCGACAAGTTATAATCAAGAAGATATATGAGCCATATCCCACCCAAAAGAGCAAAGGGCAGGCTTGCCATGACAATGATAACCTCGATGATATTGCTGAAATGAATATACAGAAGAATAAAAATAACAAGCAGTGTCACCGGAATGATGACATTCAATGTTTTTCTTGCCTTTTCCATGTACTCATACTGCCCTGACCAGATAATGGAATACCCTGCCGGCAGAGTTATTTTTTCATCAATAAGTTTTTTAGCGCCTTTAACATAGGTGCCCACATCAACGTCTTTTATGTCAACATAAACCCAGGCCGTCCTTTTTGAATTTTCACTCTTAATCCCTGCAGGTCCCTTATGGATGGAAATATCAGCCAGATGGGTTAACGGAACCTGTTCACCAGCTGGTGTGGGAACCATTACCCTTTTTATCATATCAATATTGTCCCGGAATTCTCTATTATATCTCAGGTTAACCGGGTACCGTTCAAGCCCTTCTATGGTATAGGTAACATTCATTCCGCCAATTGCAATTTTGATAATATCCTGAACATCCTGTACAAGAAGACCGTACCGGGCAATTTTTTCTCTGTTTATTATAAAATCAAGGTAGTTTCCGCCTGTAACACGTTCTGAAAAAGCCGAAAGGGTTCCTGGATGGTTCCTTAAAGTACCTTCAATGGTTTCACCGATCTGTGCCAGAGTTTCAAGATCAGGCCCCATGATTTTAATACCAACCGGGGTTTTAATCCCAGTGGAAAGCATATCTATCCGGGTTTTAATGGGCATGGTCCAGGCATTGGTAAGCCCTGGAAACCTGACCGCCTGGTTCAGATCATCCGTCAATTCTTTGATGGTAATGTATCGTTCTTCCGGCATCACCCAGGACAATGGTGTTTTCAGAAAGGAAGGCCAGCTTGAAAAAAACATTTCGTTTTTTTTCTTTCGCCATTCATGGAGTATTTTACCATGGAATTTTTCAGGCCAGATCCAGGTCAATGGTTTTTTTACCCATCCGGGCCAGGCTGAAAAAAATCGATTTTTTTCAATTGTTTCATATTCAACCTGGGGTCTGAGCACAATCACTGTCTCTATCATGGAAAGGGGTGCTGGATCGGTTGAGGTTTCTGCACGGCCTATTTTACCCATAGTAGTTTTGACTTCAGGAAATCTCTGGATAATTTTATCGGTCTGCTGCAGAAGTTCTTTTGCCTTGGTAATGGAGATACCCGGCAAGGTTGTGGGCATGTACAAAAGATCCCCTTCGTTTAAAGGCGGCATAAACTCGCTGCCAACATGGGTAATTGGATACCAGGTGATACCAATGGCAACAAGGGCGATAAGAATCGTCATTTTTTTCCATTTTAAGACAATCTTTATTATGGGAAGATAAAGTTTTATTAAAAATCTTGCAACAGGGTTTCTTTTTTCAGAAATTATTTATTGAGAACAAAGGCAAAAATAAAGAAAAATTGAAATTCCAATGGCAACAACAAGACTTAAATCCGGTAGATTCAATCCGGCAATACCAGCAAAGATGACCGCAAACGGAGGACCTGCAATGGCTGCAACCCAGAGTGACAATTTTTTCTTTTTAGAAAGAGTGGGATCAATTGGATTTTCCAGAACAAAAAAGGTCATCAGCACCGGGATAATGGTAATAGCTAAAATAGAGGAGGCTGCCATGGCCGTTGTTTTGGTATAGGCAAGTGGCCTGAACAACCTTCCGGATTGTTCCCCAAGGCTGAACACAGGAAGAAATGAGACTGTGATGATCAAAAGACTGAAAAACAGTGCAGGTCCTACTTCTTTGGAAGCATCTATGATGATTTGTGCGTGGCTTTTTTTGCCCCGGTCCCGCTCAAGGTGCTTGTGGGCATTCTCAACAAGGACAATGGAGGCATCCACCATCACTCCAATGGCAATGGCAATCCCGCCAAGGCTCATGATATTGGCATTAATCCCCAAAGGAAACATGATTAAAAATGACATTAAAATGCCCACAGGCAGGGTGAAAATTGCGACAAATGCAGACCTGAAATGCAAAAGAAAGATAATACAGATGGCAGCAACAACAATCATTTCTTCAGTCAGTTTTGTTTTTAAGGTTTCCACAGCTCTTTCAATTAAGGCAGACCTGTCATACCCGGTTAGAATTTCAACTCCCGGAGGAAGACCTGTTTGAAGGTCTTTTAATTTTTCTTTAACTTTTTTAATGACTTCAAGGGCATTTTCACCATAGCGAATAATCACTACACCGCCAGCGGCTTCACCCTCACCGTTCCATTCAAGAATACCACGTCTCAGTTCAGGGCCGATATGCACGTTGGCAATATCTTTTAATAAAATCGGGGTTCCTTCCTGATCAAAGGAAACGGCAATATTCTGTATGTCTTCAACGGATTTTATATATCCCAGGCCCCGCACCATGAATTCGGTTTCTCCCATTTCAATGAGCTTGCCCCCCACATCAGAATTAGATCGCATGATGGCCATCTTAATCTTTTGAATTGGGATATTGTATGAAACCAATTTGTTGGGATCCACTTCCACCTGGTATTGTTTTACAAAACCACCAATGCTTGCGACTTCCGATACCCCGGGAACAGCAGTCAGCTCATATCTTAAAAACCAGTCCTGAATGGAACGAAGTTCTTGCAGATCAGTTTTGCCTGTTGTGTCCTTTAAAACATATTCAAATGCCCAGCCAACCCCTGTTGCATCAGGCCCCAGACTCGGGGTAACACCTTGGGGCAATCTTCCTGAAACAAAATTAAGATATTCCATTACCCTGGATCTTGCCCAGTAAAGATCAGTACCGTCTTCAAAGATTAGGTAGACAAAAGAATATCCGAAAAATGAGTATCCCCTGACGACTTTTGCAAAGGGAACACTGAGCATAGCAGTTGTTAAGGGATAAGTGATCTGATCCTCAACAACCTGGGGCGCCTGCCCTGGATATTCAGTATAAATAATAACCTGGACATCAGATAGGTCGGGAATTGCATCAAGCGGAGTTTTAAGCATGGCAAAAATTCCCGCGGCAATGATAAACAGCGTAGCAAGTACAACCATAAACCTGTTATTGACAGACCACTCAATTATTTTTTCTATCATGGGAAATCACCTTTTTATTCCATATCTTTGAAAAAATTGTCTTTGGTTTTCATGTCATCAGTTTCCATGTCATCAAGGAAATCATCTTGATTTTCTTTTTCTGCAGGAACGGATTTGGATTCAATCATTTTCTGAATCGCTTCTCTAAGCTTGGATTCCGAATCAAGCAGGAACTGACCTGAAATCACAACACGATCATTCTGGGCAAGCCCGCTTAAAATTTCTACCCTGCCATTATCAAGATAAATGCCCGTCTGTATTTTCCGGGGAGTAAATTTCCCATCTCCTTTGGTCACAAAAACGATTTTTCTCTCTCCTGAATGGATCACTGCTTCAGACGGGATTGAGATTCCCTCTCTGTGTAACCCAGTATTGATAAAAATTTTTGCAAACATGTCCGGCATAAGTTCACCATGCTTATTTTCAAAGGCGATTCGTATGATGACATCCCGTGTTTTTTTCTGAAGATAGGGGAATATATATGATATTTCTCCTTTATAAATTTTTTCAGGATTATAAGACAGGGTCATCTCGACTTTCTGCCCTTTGGATACCAGGTTCTGCTCATACTCAAAAATGTGGGCTTCAACCCATACAGAAGAGAGATCTGAAATGGTAAAAAGGCTTTCCCCTGGTTTGGCAAATGCCCCTTCAATAATATTTTTCTGGGTGATAACACCTGTAAACGGTGATCTTACCAGGATTGATTTTTTTACTTCACCATTTTTTTCAATGGAATCGATTTCCAGGTCTGCAATATCAGAATAACCCAGCCTTTGTCTGGCTGAAAAAAGGATTTCCCTGTTCAGGCTTGTTTTATTTTTTTGAAAGTTTTTAAAGGCAGACAAATACTCTTCCTGGGATGCAAGAATGGAAGGGGAATAGATTTCATACAGGGGTTGCCCTTTTTCTACAAAAAAACCCGTATAATCTGCATAGAGTTTTTCGATCCATCCGCCTGTTTTCTGGCTTACGATACCCGTGCGGGTTTCATCAATCGTAATATGGCCATAGGTTTTTATGGTATGATGAAGCAAGCCTTTTTCTACTCGTTCGATTTTCAGCCCCATATTCTGCTCCACAACAGGGTCTATATTTATGTCAACTCCGCCCACAAGCTCATCTTCATATACAGGTACAAGGTCCATGCCCATTTTGCTTTTGCCAGGCTGTTCATAAATTTCAGTCGGGTCCATCGGGGCTTTCCAGTATACGATTATTCGTTCTTTACTTTTTGAACCTTTTGCAACCTCATCTTCATATACGGGAACAAGGTCCATGCCCATTTTGCTTTTGCCAGGTTCGTCATATATTTCCATGGGATCCATTGGGGCTCGCCAGTAAAGCGCTTTTTTTTCTTGAGACCCTGTATTCCCTGTTTCAGCCTGGCCAACAGCATTAGCGTGCTTGCCTTGTTCCGGGTTGAGCCCCATATATTTGAATATTGCAAAAAAAGCTGACCCCGTAATCACAGCCGTGATTAAAATAGTTGAAATAATGAGTTTTTTATTGCTCGTTTGGTTCATGTTTAAGTTCCTCTATAATTTTCATTATCTAAAGCTGCTTCCAATCATCTTTTCAAGATTTGCAATTGAGCTTCCTAAATCTGTTTGTTTTTTTGCGATTGTCAGGTTTATATTTAACCAGGAGGTATAGGAATCTATTGCCTGGGAAAAAGGGATTGAACCTGCTTCATACTCCCGGGTAGAAACATCTAATGCTGATTTGGACAAAGATAAGATCTTGTTTTTATACAAAGCAAGTTCCCGTTTGTTCTTATC
>JAQICW010000300.1 GCA_027858355.1 Desulfobacula sp. | reverse complement strand
ACCATGGAGAATGTTAATCTGGTCCGATTTTAAGTTCAAATCCCTTAAAAGACTGGAATGTAAAAAAAAGAGAGTTTCGATTCGTTCGGTGAAAATAACCAGGCGGTCTGTCTTATCCTTTCCGGTCCAGCCAAATCCTTTATAGCTGTCTTTTATCGTTACCAATAATTTCTGATATTTAGAAAAGACTTTTGATGAAATCCGCCGGACGGTTTCGTGCAATTCCTGCAGGGATTCAATATCCCTATGGTATCTTTCATCTCCTGTTTTGTTAAGCCGTTCAATTCTATTGCCAATGGTATCAAGACAGGCTGCAGGACTTGAAAAAAGGGATTTTTCAAGGGTGGTTTTAAAAAGCTGCCCCCCGGTTCTTTTCTGATCAATGGATGCAAATTTTAATTTTGTGAACACATCAAAAGCCGCTTCTTCTTCTAACCCTGCCTCACAACGGGCAACGCTAATCTGTCTTTCCTTGAATGCAGATTCGACCTGAGCTTGAATATCTTTTTTAAATCGCCTGATATAAAGGCCTTTGATATCTTCCGGTCCATAATCCTCAGGATTGGCAATTGCAGTCGGGTCCAGCATATTCATCAGGCTGGCAAAGCTTTTTGCCTTCCCGTCATGGGGTGTTGCAGACAGCATGATCAATGTATCTGATCTTCTGGACAAAAGCTTGGCAAGTTTGGCCCGAAGGGAAGAATTGTTGCCTCTCTCGGCCACATTATGGGCTTCGTCAATGACAATCACATCCCAGTAGGCGTTTTCAATATAGGTTCTGTACTCAATATCCTGTTTTAAGGTATCAATGGAAATAATGGATTTGTCATAATAGTAAAAAGGATTGTGGTTGGTTGGAATCTGCGATCTGATACGTTGAATGCCGGAAGAATCAAGCCGGGTCAACGGGATGGTAAACCTTGCCCACATTTCTTTCTGAAATTGTGTCAGCATGCTTTTTACGGCAAGGACAAGGATGCGTTTCCCTTTGCCGCGCCTGATAAGCTCACTGAGCAGGATACCTGCTTCCAGAGTTTTCCCAAGCCCGACTGCATCTGAAATCAATATCCTTTGTCTGGGTTGTTTTAATGCCTGAATCGCCGGGTCAAGCTGGTAGGGGACAGAATCCATGGCTCCCTTATGACCGATATACAAATTTTCATCTGTGGGTGGTGTCTTCCTCAAAAGGCTCTCTATATATAACAATGAGGCCTGATATGAACTTGAATTATCTTGAACTAATTTAGTTTCGGCAGGATCAAGGATCTCAATCTTTTTTTCTATTTCATCCAGAAAAATGGCTTCTTTGTCCTTAACCAGTTCGGATATGCCAATCACATGAAGCGCCTGGCCCCCGGTTGATGTATTATCAACTCTTCGTACGATCCACTCAGAATCTCGTATGACAATCCTTGTACCAGGAGCTATGATTGAATATGCTATGCTCATCTTATCCTTATTTCAGGTTGCCACTTAAATATCATTATTGGCAGATACAAAATTAGTTTAGCGATTTGTTTTTTTTAATATGCGAACAATTACATGTCAAGCGATTGCGGCTAATAACAAATATTTTTATGGGAATCTTAAAAATAGGAGAGCAAAATTATCGATATTACCAATATTTGTATTTCCGATAATTTTTCATTTGCTCCAAACACCATTCAAATTATTTGTGTTTGACATAAACCAGACATCAACATAGATTGTGATAACTCAATTTTATGGAGAGGAATATGGAAAACAAAACAGTATTGTACCACCGACAAAAGGATGTCGGAATTATTACCCTTAACCGCCCCCACCGCCTCAATGCCATTAATCTTGATCTGCTCAAAGGGTTTATGAAACAGCTTGACAGGGCAAGACAGGATACAAAAGCACGGGTGATTATCCTCACTGGAGAAGGAAAAGCCTTTTGCGCGGGTGAGGATCTAAAAGAGACGGCTTCCGGCAAAAGCATGGAACAATGGATGGATGAGGCCCAAAGACTCCAGGACGTCCAGCGCATGACCATGAAACTTGGCAAACCAATTATTGCAGCAATTTCCGGATATGCTCTGGGCGGCGGATGCGAGTTTGCCATGGGATGTGACATCCGGATTGCTGCTGAAACTGCTGTGTTAGGATTTCCAGAAACCACGGTGGGCATGACAGTTACAAATGCCGGTACAAAACTATTACCCCATCTTGTGGGGCTGGGTAAAGCCAAAGAACTGGTATTAACCGGAGATTTCATTGATGCATTTGAAGCACAAAGAATCGGTCTTGTAAATAAGGTGGTGGCATCTGAAGATCTCATGACAGAATCAATGGCCATGGCCGAAAAAATTGCAAGCCGTTCACCTCTTGCCACCAGCCTGTCACGAACTGCTCTTGATCAGGGCCTGGAGGCCAGTTTTGATCAAATCATGGAACTTGAAAAAAGCCATTTGATCATATGTGCCCAAAGCGGGACAGAATTTGTGGAAAAACGGCTCAAGGAAATGAAAGAAAAATAAACCAGGCCGGTTTTATAGAATGAGTATACATCACGGGAGAAAAAATGGAACAGACAATGTTTAATCCGGATATGGAATCCATATCTGCATCAGACCAGGAAAAACTGGAGAAATCCCTTCTTCTCGACCAGATTGAGTATGTATACGGGCACAGCAAAATGTACCAGAATAAATTTTCAAAGGCCGGCATTACAAAAGATAAAATAAAGGATGTTAAAGATCTTGCACTTCTTCCCTTTACCACCAAACAGGAGTTGCGAGATTCCCAGAAAAGATTGGCACCGTTTGGTGACTTTCTGGCGGCCCCTGCTGAAAAAGTCAGCCGGGTTCACCGGACGTCCGGTACCACTGGCAGCTTTATCTATACCGCTTTGACAAAACAGGATTTAGACCTGACCCACAATTGCGGTGCCAGGGCATTTTGGGCAGGAGGCCTGCGTCCCCACCATCGTGTTGTTCACTGCCTGAATTATTGCATGTGGATGGGCGGATATACGGATCATGCCAATCTGGAAACAACCGGTGCCACTGTCATCCCTTTTGGGGTCGGTAATTCCAGACAATTGATCCAGGTCATCAAAGACGCCGGAATAAATGCCATTTCCTCCACACCATCCTACCCCAGACACCTGGAAAAAATAATTAAAACCGAATTCAACATGGACCCGGCTGAACTTGGCCTGAAACTTGGATTGTTTGGCGGAGAGCCCGGGCTTGAAAATCCCGTATATAGGGAACGAATAGAAACCACCTGGGGAATGAAGGCCCAGAACGCCAACTATGGGGTTTCAGATGTATTGTGTAATTTTGCTTCCGTTTGCCTGGACAATTACAAACTCCATTTCCTGGGGCAGGGCGCATTGCTTGTCCAGCTCATTGATCCTCTGACCTTGAAAGATATTCCGATTACACAGGGAGCCGTCGGTGAAATGGTTCTGACCCATCTAAAAAAAGAAGCTCAGCCCCTGGTCAGATACCAGACATCAGATCTCATGGAAATTCTTGAAACAGGCCCGTGTGAGTGTGGCAGGACAGGATTCCGGTTCAGGATTGTGGGCAGAGCTGATGACATGCTCCATGTAAAAGGCATCAATGTCTTCCCCAACGGCATTGCTATGGTCCTGGAAGATATAGTTCCCGAAGTAACAGGCGAATTCCAGATCATTCTGAACCACCCTTCCCCATATACGGGCCTTGATATAAAAGTGGAGCATGGAATACACATCACACCGGATAAGATGATAGATCTGAAATTAAAGATTGAGAAAAAAATTAAAGAAACCTTGAACTTTAAAGGAATTATCGAGCTCGTAAAACCCGACTCAATAGAACGCAGCAAAATGGGAAAAGCAAAAAGGGTTATTCAAAATTATTGAATATATTACCTTTCGGCCGACCCTATTTGATGTAATCAAATTTTTTCTTTGATCTGATCAGTTTTCCATATTGTCGAATCCAGTCCAATTCTTCCGGAGTTAAAGCCCCCTGCTGTATTGCTCGAAAATTTGTCATCAACTGCTCCCTGTTTTTCGGACCGGTCAGAACCAGGTGAATGTGAGGGTTTGACAAAACAAATTTATAGCAGAGTTCAGGTGTCATAGGAGGTATCTTAACTTCTTCCTTGCTACCCGGCCAGGGAGGCATTTCAATATTTTTCACAGGGTTGATTAACTGCTGCCAGGCCAATGCCGTATAACTGATAACACAAGGATTCCGGTTTTTTAAATACGGGAAAATATCCTCTTCTGCTCCCGTGTGTTTGGCGTTATAACGGATCATCAGCAGATCCAATTCTGAGTCCAGGGCCAATTCTCCGGCCCGTTTCCGATCATGGATGCTGGTTCCAATAGCCCTGATTTTACCTTCCTGTTTAAGTTTCAACAATGAATCGATAATACCACGGCTATAAGCTGATGTCCGCCCCAGCCACCCAAGTTTGAAAACATCCAGGTAATCCGTATTTAATTTGCGCAAAGCTTTTTCAATACTTTGGCGCACCTGCCAGCCAAAAAATCCCCAACCAAGCAGGGCCACCACATTATTCTCTCTATCTTTTCTGATTACTTCCTTAATCCCTGCTGTAACCTTTTTAAAACTAGCACCCCATACCCAGTAATTGGCTCCCTGGCCCGCGGCCCATTCGATATCAGAAGAATCTATCCCGTAGTTTCCGGCAATACCCATCCTGAAAACCTGTTTCTCAATTACCGGCAAAACCCTGAATGCAAAATCTTTATTAATATTATGATTTTTTGATGTCATTGGAGCTCCCAATAAATATCCTTAATATTTTTTATATTTCAATGTTTGATAGATGTCTTTATTCTTCCATTTTCATTTTTCGTCTGTAAGATAACATAATTTTACGATAATCATCAATCTAAATTATCCGTATTTACCAGGGCCAGTCACCCTACCATGGTTTCAAGCCAGTTGTGCTTTTGCGCAACCTGTAGGACTGAAAATACTTTCAATAAATCGGTATTTACCCATTATGCCAATCCTGACATTTTGAGTAAATAGCGCACATAAAATATAATGTTATGGAAGTTGTAATAATTTTATTCTGCCCTTTCACATATATTTGAATTATTTTTAAAATTTATTTGTTTTGCAACACCATTTATAGTACTGGATCTTTATAGAGTTATGGTAATAAAAGTCAAAGACATGGTTAGAAAA
>JAQICW010000287.1 GCA_027858355.1 Desulfobacula sp. | reverse complement strand
CGCCGATAAATGATATAACAAAAACCATTAACCAAAAGCTTCCCTTGCTCTCTTTTTCCTGATGGTCAACAGAGCAGTTAAACTCTTTCACCCATCATATATTGTCAAAATTTATAATTTTTGTTTATACAAATTCTGATTATATCAAAAATACTGCTGATATTTTAGAAAAAGTGGGTTACAGTGTTTACAAAAACCCAACCAAGGCTGAAATTACAAAACTCTTTAAACTAAATGAAAAAACAGTAGTTTTGCGGCCTTCAATTTTTAAACAACCTGAAAATAGTGATAATTGTTCTTCAATTGAAAAAATTCTTGTAGATTTTCTTATTGAAAACAGAAAAATCAGGATTATGGAAAGCTCTGAAGCTGAACAAGTGGTCAAAAATGCTATAAACTCTGGTAGATTAAATATTTCGGCTCTGTTTTCCTATGCAAAACGAAGAGAACTTGTCATTCCGAATGCAATCAACCAAGTCCGAAATAATATTAAATCGGAAATGGTTGATTGATGCAAGTTTTTATAAAAAACAGCTGTTTCAATGCAGACTGGATAAAAACTAAAAAAGAGGAGCTGTCAGGGGATCCTGTTTTAATCGAAAAAACCATACATGCTTTTGCATTACTTGGATATCTTGTGCAGACAAAAACGAACTTTATTTTTAAGGGTGGGACCAGTCTTCTACTTCATGTGCCACAAATAAAGAGACTATCGATAGATATTGATATTATCTTTGACGGTGAGTTAAAAGCGCTCAAGGAAAAACTTGCCCAGATAGCAGAAAATGCACCATTTACAAGATTTAAAGAAGATGACCGAGGTGACAGAGGCCTTCCAAACCGCAAACATTTCCAATTTTTTTATACATCAGATAGATCCAAAAAGGAAGATTCTGTACTTCTGGACATTGTTCTTGAGGATTTGTCTCATCTTTCATTTATAGAAAGCAAATCAATACACAGCAATTATTTTGAAACAAACGTGGAATTGTTTGTAAAAGTACCAACAATAGAAGGGCTCATAGGCGATAAACTAACTGCTTTTGCTCCCCATACAATAGGTGTGCCTTTTGCAACTAAAAAAGGCAAAAGTATGACCATGCAGGTGGCGAAACAGCTGTTTGATATTGGAGAACTTTTTAATATCGCTACAAATTTTACGAGTATTAAAACTGCTTTTGAAGAGACGTTTAAAAAAGAGAATGGCTATCATTCAAACAAATACACAAAAGAAGAAGTTTTACAGGATACTATTGATATTTCACTTGCTCTTTGCCAAATTCGATTAAAAGGTTTTAAGAGTTCAGAAGACACAAATAATATTGAGGATGGCATACGAAGATTAGGAAGCCATCTGGTAAAAGAGAAGTTTACTACCGATACTGAAGCAAAAATTACAGCAGCAAAAGTTTTTTGCATTGCCAATTCAATAAAAACTGGCAAAAGTATATCCTTTGATAAGTTAAGATATTCTTCAAATAAAATAGAGCGAATAAAAAATATTACTCTTCCTTCTCCTTATGAAAAATTGAACCGTTTAAAAGCAATTTTACCGGAAGCATTTTACTATATCTGGCAGGGAATTAATAAGCACAATGGATGATTTGGAAAAACTGAAAGGATTATTAACGCAATGACTGACTTGATGCAACCCATACTTGACAGGGACAACCTTAATCTTGTCCTGGACAACCTGAAACTTGGAATAATTGCACATACCCCAGATAGAATCATTACTGTTTTTAATAAAGAAGCAGAAAAAATTACGGGATATCTAAAAGAAGAAGTTATTGGAAACGACTGCCATAAAGTTTTTCAGGCACCTTTCTGCGGAGGGAACTGTTCTTTTTGCGATGGCTCACCAGATTTTTCTTTTGGTTCAAAAGAATATCCATTGAACATTATTACAAAAGACGGCTCTACCCGGCAGCTTGAAATGACCGTCTCTGCCATCATCAGCCATGACAATGTATTTAATGGAGTGCTTGCATCCTTCAGGGATGTGACCGAATCTTTTAACCTGTCCTTAAAGGCTGAAAACCTTTCCAACTTTGCAGGCATTATCGGCAAGGATAAAGCCATGCAGGATATTTTCAGGCAAATCAGGGATGTTGCCCTGTACAACTATCCAGTTCATGTTTCCGGTGAAACTGGCACAGGAAAAGAACGGGTGGCCTATGCCATCCATGATATCAGCTCATATGGTGCTGGTGCATTTGTTCCTGTAAATTGCGGAGCCATCCCTGAAGGGATTGTGGAAAGTGAATTATTCGGGCATGTCAAAGGAGCTTTTTCTGGAGCCATCAAAGAGCGGAAAGGAAGATTTGAACTGGCCCATAAGGGAACGCTTTTTCTGGATGAAGTGGCGGAACTGCCCTTAAAAACCCAGGTAAAGCTTTTAAGATTTTTACAGGAAGGCTCTTTTGAAAAAGTTGGCGACGAAAAAAAAGAATCCGTGGATGTCAGGATTATCAGTGCCTCCAATAAAAATCTTAAAGATGAAATCACGGCAGGCAGGTTCAGGGAAGATCTTTATTACAGGCTCAATGTCATTCCTATACATCTCCCCCCCTTAAGACAACGCAAAAGCGATATCCCCCTTTTGGCTGCCCACTTTTTAAAGGAAGCTGAACAGGAAAGCCCAAATGCGATTCCCCAACTTGCCGATGAGGCTCTTGATATCATGCTCGATTATCATTGGCCGGGAAATGTCAGGGAATTAAAAAACGTGATCCAGTTTTCCGTGGTACGCTCAAAGGGAAGCCAGATACTTCCATCGGATCTGCCCATGGAAATTATCCAGGGCAGAGACGTTACCTTTCGGGTTGCAGAAATACATCCTTTACAAGAGATCATGCCGGCCAGGGGCAAACTTGATATTGAATCTGTTAAGGCTGCCATCAAACAAACCGGTGGAAATAAATCTAAGGCTGCAAAGGTATTAGGTGTGGGAAGGGCAACCCTTTACAGGTTTCTTGCCCAGAATGGGGAAATTAAAACTTATGCAGATCAGTTTTGATGATCATCCAGTTTATCCTTTTAAATTTCCTTTAGTTCAATCACGAATATACTCAATAGTCGTTATTGTTATAGAGATATAAATTTTTTCCTTTTGAATTTGGTTTTTTAATGGTAATAATTTTAAAAACCTAACTCTAACTGAATGGATGCAAACAATGAACACCACAAGCTTAAAGAAAAAAAATCTTATTTCGCAATGGGCTTTTGATACCCGCCCTATTCTTGGACGGCTGCATTTATGGCTTGAAGATGTAAACATTGAGTGGATTAAAGGCCAGACCGTTGATGAATTGAACGATTCAATCTCTTTTGTTGACAACAGGACGGAAAGGATGCTGGCAATGACATCAGCCGTTACCGCGCTTGGAACAAAATTGTTCGGTCGTTTTGGCGAAGGTGCCGGGCTGGAAAAAAAGGAGCTCAACCTGGTAAAAAAAGACGCAGATGCCATCTCAGCCTATGCCATGAGTGAAAGTCTCTGGTACCTCTCAAGGACCTTACCTGAAAATCATGCCATCATGGTCTGTCTGGGTGAAGGACTCATGCCCAAAGCAGGAGAGAATGCCGAGATGGGAGCCAACCCTCTTTTGGGATTTGGGAGAGTTTATGCCAGGCCTGAGGTGGCCAAGTTTCTGGAAAAATGCGTCCTGAAACTGATTAATAATAAAGCCTATACATGGGAAGACTTCAGACACGCGATTGCTCTCAAGGATATCACGGTCTGGGGTGCAGCCATTGATACTCTTGAAAATACTTCCCGGTTTTCCAAAGGGGAAAAGACAGGTCCTTTAACTGTTTTGCATCTCTTTGATCAACCTTTGGCCATTACGGATCAGTATGAAGGCTATATAGGAACCCTTGTTTTACCAAAAGCTGTAGTTGAACGAGCGGCTGATGACTCTTTGCTGGTCAATTATTTTACTCCCAGGGGAAAAGTGGTTGAAGCCATAAAAATGACCTATCCCGGGATTCAATCCAATCATATCCATGTATGGACACTCCAGGGGAATAACAGGGAACCCAGAATCGGAAAATTATGGGAAGAATGGCAAGAACAGGGCGTTCATCTTGTGGATGAAAACTGGACCCTGCCCACAGGATTTCATCCCTTCACAGATTCCGGGACCTATGCGCCAACCTTTTCCGTAAAGACCTGGGAAGATGAAAACAATGATATCCATCTTTTCATTGTTGACGGATATGCTGCATCGGCTGAAGCCATCCAGGCAGCAAGCCTTTGCTCTATTCTTGATATTGATGTCTCTCTTGCTGTATTGTCATCTAAATTTATCTTAAGATTTGATAAAGATGCCGCCAGCATGAAACTTGATCCAGATGCAGAGGACTTTGCCCTGCGTCTTAAAAATGAGATCTTTGATAAAGATATTGATGATGCCATGGTGGAAATCTACCGGGAAAGCATCCTGCAGGCCCGCAATGCTGGAATCCCTTTAAAGAAAAAAACTCTTTCAGCAGATGACCTGATTGCCGAAAAAAAATGGCGCGCAATTGCCACATCCGGATATATGCTCCCTGATCCTTATTCAGGATTTCCCGGCGTCAGCCAGATTTCAGATGATACCTATTCTGTCACAGTTCGAATGACCACGGAAAAGGCCGATAAAAAAATAACCTTTGCCCTTAAACTTCTTGAAACCTTTGGTGAAAGCAAGCTTGTTTTCAGCCCGCTTCTGAACCGGTTTTTAAAGGGAGAGGATTTTAAGATTCGGGCAGTTAAAATTTCAGATTCAGGCAGAATCAGAAACGAGCTTCAAACCCTTTGCACAGACGCGCTGGAATATTTTGGAGACAAGGTTGTTCTAAAATTTAATAAAATACCCAAGGCAACCTTTTCCGGGGATGAGCAGAAAACACTTAAAAATATCCTCTTATGGTATAAGAAGCATTATCCCATATGGTTTGATTGGCTTGAACTCAGTGAATAATGGAGGAGATGAAATTAATAGTAGATCCTTCCCCAAATTCCCCTTTGATCACTATCTCCTATTCAACCTGTAGCAACTTCCTTTGAATTGCTTGGCATATTTTTTCATTTCCGATGCCCGCTCTGTAATTTCGCCATAGTGGGGGAAATCCCCGGATTTTGTGTCTGTAATTCCTATGGAACTACTCATTACAGTGAATAAAGCTAATAATAAGTTTATTTTTTTCCGGTTATCATGTAAAAATAACTAATCAAAATAACACTTGATGCTTGATGGCTACCCCAAAAATATGAAAATGGTAACAGCATTTTTGGGGGAAATACTGCGGATTGGCGGGTGAACTTTGGCTGCAAAGAAGAAGCGGAAGAATAAAAGGTTACAGCATAAGGAGTTAGAGGATATCCTGGCAGGAAGGGTTTCTGTCACTGCCCTTGAGCTGATTCGTCTGATCCGGCGGATCAATCCTACCAAGAAAAATATTGCCCAAAAGGAGACCGAAAAACGATACAGAATCAAGGCGCAACTCCAGAGCCTGTTCATCAATAAATTTAAAAATAATCTGCAGGTTATACCTGATCCAAATGATGAACGGCTAGTGAGTTTGAAGTTGAAACATTTTGATGAAAACGCCTGCCATGCAATGGTCTCTGAACTGGATGACCAGGCCCGATCCTGGATTCAGATACAGATGAATCTTGAAACTATACAATACCCTGAGTTCCGGAACAGCACCCCTGTTCCCTCTGGCATGGAAGATACAAAGTCTCCTGCAAAAACTATCAATACCCAGATGCCTTTGAAGCAGGACGTATACTCTTCTGATGAATTGCTGGCCCTTGGTGCCAAAGCCCTGGAAGCCTATGATTATAATGCCTGTGAGGATTTTTTGTCCCGAGCCTTTTCAGTATCACAGGGAGCGCTCCCTGCGGCCCAGGCACTCTTTGAATTTTTGGTGGATTACCTGGCTGCTTATGAGAGAGTCATTGAACTTTGGGATTCCCTTGCAAAGGAAAGCAGAAAAGATTCCAGGGTTTCAGCCAAACAGGCCCTGGCCCTGGCCAGGACAGACAGGATAGAAGAGGCGCTTGCCTGCTTAGATCTGTCAAGGGACCCGGCTGCCATGGAGGTCTATGTTCTGGGCTGTGAATATTATATTTCCCAAAATGCGCCGGATGAATCTGAAAGGCTCTGCAAAATACTTTCTTCATCCCGGAATCATCCATTTGCCTCTGAAACCAGGTCATTGTTTGAACGAATTGAGCAGCTCAGGATAGACCAGATGAATCCCCTGGAAAAGGAAATGCTGGATCATTGGCAAAAGGGCTTCCATGATGTGGCAGACAGTCTGTCTGAAAAGATATTGGAAAAAATTCCTGGCCACAAGACAGCAAAAAAAATCCACATGGATTTTACCCGGATGCAGCAAGAGAAAAAAATCAGACTATTTCTGGACCAGGCAGACAGGGCCGGTGCGGCAGAGGATTTCAGCCGTGAGGTCATGCTGCTCAGAAAAGCGCTTGATATCAGTGATGATGACATAGGTCAAAAAATTAGGGCAAGGCTTGAAAACGCGACACTTGCAGCACAAAAGCAGCGTGAACAGAAAGAGGTCCATGGGGTTGCAAGTCTCTGGCAAAAGGGTGAACAGGAAAAGTCTATCATGATGTATGTCTCCCTTTCCCGGGACCAGCAGCATCAATGCCTGGCCCTGTTAAAGGATGAGCATTTTTTCTGGACAGATGAGCTGACGGCTTCTGTTTCCCGCATAAAACCGGATAAGGCCGCAGAAATTGTGTTGGCCCTTGGAAAAGCATGCAGGATGATTGACAACAATGAAGATCCCCTGCTTGTGCTTGAAAAAATAGATGATGTTGGAGACTTGGTGCAGCACATTCAAGCAGGCCGCAAACTCATGGCCAGGGCCGAAAAACAGGTGCAGGCAAGAGAAGTGGAAAAATCAAAAAAAATGTTGAAAAAAGCTGCCAGTCTCCTGGCAGATAAACGGATAGACCAGGCCCGAAAATGTATCCAGACTATCAATGAAAAACAGCTTGATTTGCAGAATAAAAAAGAGTTGGAAAGAGTTTTGGCTGATCTTGAAAAACAGGTCAGTATCCAGGATCTGGAGCGGGCTTACACAGCCTCTATTAACCGGCAGAATTATTTTACTGCCCGGGAAACGGCCCAGAAGCTTGCCCGGCTCATGCCCGGCGGGCAGGACAAAATCTGGCTTAAAAAGGCTGATGAACAGACCGTTTTGATAAAAAAATCCATGTCTCTGGTTCAGATGAAATCGTCCGGATTTGAACCGATCGGGCTTGAACCGAGCTTCTGGAAGGCCGGTATTACATGGTGGGATGAGTATAATGGCTTTGCCGCCATCATGGCCGACGGCCATCGTATCGTTCTGGTTTCCTGTCTGAACTGCTGGCTGTTTGTCAGAATTTTTGATTCCAAAACCCAGATGTTTGATCAGGCCATTATGATGCGCCCCCCGGCAAAAATGGATATACCGACCCTCAGACTGGATGAGGACAAAATCTGGATATGCGGTGGTAAAGGTGGGGTCTTATCAATTACCCTGGATCCTCTTGATATTCTCTTCTGGAAGGATTGCAGCATCTTTGTCAAAAAAAACCATGTGCTGGAAGACATCTGGCTCTTTCCCAGACAAAATAATATCTGGCTTCACTACCGGTCTTTGGAGCTGAGTCAAAGGGAGGCTGCATTGGTGATCAACCTGGAGCAGCAGCGGGAGGTAAGGGCGGTCTGGATTGATGGGGTTCCCTGGATGGTCAATCAAAGGGGGGAGTATCATTTATGCGATTCTGCCCTGGACTCTGACGTCATAAAGATTTATTCCGGCAGTGGTAAGCAGGAGACATTGTTTACTAAAAAGCTCCCGGGCGCTGTGGAGGGCGGGACCATGCACCCGGACGGCATCCATCTGGTTTTCCTTATCTATGATGACCAAGATATGGACCCTTTCGGAGAGGAATTGGATGAAACTGATACTTGTCTCTACCTAGAGGTAGTCCCGATTGATACAGGTCATCCTATTACACAAAAAATTCCAGGCTCCAGAGGAGAGATGGCCAATGGTATTGCAACCTCCATGGAAACAGGCCTGGTTTTTGTCCATTATTATAATAACATCAATGACGAGTACATTCCTTGCCTGTCTGCCTTTAAGCCTATTCAGGATGGTTTTGAAGAGTTGTACATGGTGCGTGTGCCTAAAGGTTTTATCTTTGTAACTGACCATGTTTCTAATAAAGTGGCCGGGGTGGCTTCAGGAGAAAACGGCATCCAGTCGGTTTTGATAGATCAAAAAAAGCCCTGGTTTGACCTTTCTGACTGCACACCAAAGATAAAAAGAGATATCCCTTTGCTGGAGCAGTATTTTCCTTGTAAAATGCCAACAGGAAAACAGAATGATGAATTCATAGATTACGGGATCAGGGTTCAGATTTCCACCATAAAGGATGTCCGGCAAATATTTTATGACATGAAACAAAAAGATTACTGTGATCCTGATGATGTGTTTGCATTTCACGCGGCATTGTTAGTAGACCAAATCCATTTAGCTCTTTCCACAGAGATTGAAAAATGGGTTTCTGAGACTTTTCCGGATCATCCACGGACTTTAATGGTAAAGGCTGACCATGCGCTCAAGAATCAAGACTGGCCTCGGATAGTTGTCTTGCTCAAGGAAGTAAAAATTCAGGACCTTGACGATGGTACAGCCGGACATATCTGCCATCTTCTAGGACTGGGACTGTTTTTCACAGGAGAGGTAAAGGAAGCGGTCAAAGTCTGGCGCAGGGGAAAAAACTTAAAGGAAAGCAGATGCATGCTTGATCAACTGATTTCCTATGGCCGGATTGCCGCCATGTCTTATAAACAAAGGGAAAAAACCAAAAAGAAAGGAACATATCCCAAAATCCTTCATCTCATTGAGACACTGGACACCTGCCTTGAACTTGGGCATTGGGAGGATGCTGTTGCAGGTATAACGCCCTACGACATTGAGTCCATCTGTTATATTCAGATCCTGGCTCGCCTGACAGAAGCCTTCATGCACCAGACAACTATGGTTGGGAAAGAAGGGTGGTTCAAAAAAATCATCGTACTGGATCTGTTCTGCAGGGAAGTCAAAAGCCCCCTGATATCAAGGCTTATTTTACCGCCCTATATCATTACCTGGCCTGAAAAGCGTATCAATGAACTGGTTGACCGGTCAGCGGCCTGGCTTGAGCAATAGGTTTTGCTATATTGCAACGGCTTTTTACTCTTTTTCTCCTTTAATGTAGAGGCCCCGGCTTATGTTTTGTATTTTATTTTTTTTATTTGCCCGAAAGATGATGTTGCGTATCCTTGCATCCTCGATCCCGGTCCGATCCTTTATCTCCTTTAATCCAATGCCTTTAACCCTTCGTCGTCTGATGATGCCCACCACAACATCGTAATCAGACTCCTTTTTTATCGGGAGCTTTTTGCTCTTTACTTCGGGCACAACTGTTTTGGCAACCTTTTTGGCAGCCTTTTTTCCTGATTTGGGTGTTTTCTTTACTATAGGGGTGGATGGGCTCGGCAGATCTTCCATATCAATTCCAAAAGCAGACGAAAGATCGGCATCCTTGATGATCCGCCTGGATGTTTTTGACTTGGCCCGTTTGAGAAGCTCGTCAGCCTCTTTCTTAACGGCCTGGGAGACAAGGTCTTCCATATTGACACCCCTGAGGGTAAAAAACAGAGAAGGATCCTGATCAAGTCTCGTGCCTACTCCATAGAGAGTGGCGGCAACATGCTTGCACATCAAGGCCCAGTCCGGGCAGGAGCAGTCAAAATCAATATCCGATGGGGATGGGAAGATACCGTTTTCAGGGTTAGTCAAAAGGGTCTCCATGACCTTGGGAAGTTTGCCGTCAATCAAGGCCCCAAGGGAATCGATTTTACCCTGGCACTCCTGGATAATGGTTTTCCACACGGAAAATTTCAGTTTCCTGATGGAAATCTCAACCTTGTAGAGGCTGGAGCCCTGGACAAGGGATAGGATCTTCCCCTCTGTTATCTTGAGATCCAGAACTGCACCGTGTCGTACATAGGAGCGGCCCCTTCCAATGCGGTTGGAAAAGTCTGCATAGCCTTCGAGATTCTTATTCCAGGAAATACCCCACCATGAATCTGCAAGCGTTCTTCCCAGAATCTGTATTGGAGAGATGTCTGATTTTTTTTTCTTCAGCTGCTTGATTTTTTTTTCAGCTTTTGCCCGTTTCTCTTCAACACTCACATATTTTGGAAAACTATATCTATAACGACTCATTCTAACGTAACTCCTTTGACGTTAAATCTTAAGTGTGAACAATTCCATGAGTTCCCTGTCATCCATTTTAGTAATCCAGCTACCATGGGAGCCTGAAATGACCTTTTCTACAAGCTCTTTTTTCTTTTCTATCATAAGATCAATTTTTTCTTCAATAGTACCTCTTGTGATGAACTTATGCACAAGCACCCCCTTTGTCTGGCCGATGCGAAAAACCCTGTCCGTTGCCTGGTTCTCAACAGCCGGGTTCCACCATCGGTCAAAATGGATAACATGGTTGGCCCGGGTAAGGTTGAGCCCCGTCCCCCCAGCCTTTAGGGATAGAACCATGAATGGGAGGTAATTTTTCCCCTGGAACAGCTCAATGGCCTGCTGACGTTTCTTGATATTGAGGCTGCCGTGGATGATGCACCCCTGTTGTTGGAACACTGTCTCAAGAAATATTTGAATGGGAGCGACCATCTCCTTGAACTGTGTAAATACCAGCACCCGTTCACGCTTCGCATAAATGGTCTCACAGATCTCTTTAAGCCGAACAAATTTCCCACTCTCTTCAGGAACGAACCCCCCTGTGCCAAGATATTGGTCCGGGTGGTTACAGATCTGCTTGAACTTCACAAGAGCTGAAAGAACAAGTCCTTTTCTCTGGATGCCCTGATGTGATTGTTCCAGCCTGCTCTCAAGTTCCTTTACAAAATCCATGTAGAGTACCCGTTGTTTTTTGGAAAGCTCAGGAAATGTCCTCATCTCGACCTTGTCAGGAAGATCCGGCACAATTTTCTTGTCCGTCTTCATCCGTCTCAATATATAGGGCGAGACCACCTGCTTTAACCTTCCATAGCCTGAGGGATCAGTCTTGAGTTCCTTTGAAAAGGCCTTGAACTCGGTAAAACTTCCCATAAGTCCCGGGTTGATAAAATCAAAAAGAGACCAGAGATCGGACAGAGAGTTTTCAATGGGTGTTCCGGTCATGGTGATCCGGGTATCCGATCGAAGCTTTTTAACAATTTTTGACTGCTTGGTGGAAGGATTCTTGATGGCCTGTGCCTCGTCCAAAATAAGCACCCGCCATGGGACATCCTGCATCCATCCATGGCGCTGCACCATAGCATAGGTAGTGATGACAAGATCGAAGCGCTCCCATTGGACTATTGTCCTGTGTTTGCCTCGAATTTCCTTTTCATATCCCGGATGGGCCATAACGTATTTGAGGTTTGGCAGAAAACGGCGGATCTCTGCTTCCCAGTTTGAAAGAAGGGAGGCTGGAACCACCAGAAGGGATGTCCTGTCCGACTCTTTAGTTCTTAATGTGCTTAGGAAGGCAAGGACCTGGACAGTTTTCCCAAGGCCCATGTCATCGGCAAGACAAGCACCGAATCCAAGAGTGTCGAGAAAGGCTAACCAATTCAAACCCCTCTGCTGGTAGGGGCGAAGTTTTGCCAAAAATCCCCTGCCGGGTTTGGTTTTTGTTACGAGCTCGGGGCTCTTGAGCTTGGAAATCACCTGTTCCAGCCATTCTCCATTGGATATTTCAAGATCTGTCAGGTTTTCAATGGCAGATAGTCTCTCGGGATTAAGCTTAAGCCTGAGGGCCTCTTTAATGGTAAGGCCCTGGTCTCCTGCCATGTCCATGGCAGCTTTGTAGGCACAAAGAAGGCTGTCGAGCCTCTGGGTGTCGACTTCAACCCATCGGTTCTTGATTAAGGCAAGCCCATGGCTCTGGCTGAGAAGCTCCTCAACCTCCTCAGGAGATATGGGATCATCTCCGATAAAAAGCCCGGCTTCAACATTGATAAGGGCGTTAATGCCTACCAGTGCAGGCTCTTTGGTGCCAAAGCTTATTTTAAGGGAGGCTCTTGAACTTTTCTTCTTCCACCAGTCTGGTATGCGACAAAGGATTCCACAACGTTCAAAATTCTCCACCTGTTTCAGGAACTCGAAAGCCTCCTGGGCATCCCAGGCAAGATGGTGAAATAACTCTCCCGTCTCAAGGAGCTCCTGAAGCAGATCGCTGGTTTTTGCCGCAGCGTGGACAGTGGTGAGAAGCTCCAGCATTTGTTCCTGGTCATCCCTGTATTCTTCAAGAGCCCAGTGGAGTGGGCGGTGCTTGCTTGTGCCCGTAGCCTCGGAGGTGTAGGTCGCAAGGAATTGGAAAGGATAAGCTTCATCCTTGCTCTCCACCAGATGGAAATAGACTCTTCCTGCCAGATGGATGTGGGGACTGAATCTACCGAGGTACTCTTTGACGGTTCCTTTATACTTTTTTATCCCCTGGTTAAAGGTATAATTGAGATCCTCCCACACAAGGGTCATGAAATCCAGGTCCAGGTACTCGGACCCGATCATAAGCGGGGCGGCATGGGCAAGCTCTTTAAGCTCCTGATCGTCATAATGGATATCTGCCCGGTCACGAAGTTCTTCCATGTCGGGCATCTTCCTTAGCTTTTCCATAAAATGTCTTGAAAGACTTCTGAAAAAATCAAGGGAAGGTGAGAGGGAAATTTGGAAATCGGAACAGCCGAGAAATAGCAGCCACTCCTTTTCTTTGTTGGAATATCGGTTGTAGATCTCCTGGTTGAGGAGCTGCTGCTTCTTGCCAAGCCTTCCATTGCAGCTCTCCCAGGTCAGCTGAAAATCATGGGTGTACATGATCTCAACATTCAGCTCCTTGCCTTTATCAGCAACCATTCAAGACTCTCCGGTGGCTTGCGCTGTTGGTGATTATCGATTGTAGATTCATGGAAGCCTTTTACCAGAAAAGGCGGAACAAAATCAAGCCTGGTTTTGATAACTTCATAGTTGAAAGGGAATACTCCTTCTCCCTATCAACACCACAAATACTTTGATATCAGTTTACGAGAGCTTGGCAAGTATTGTACAGGATGGATTGATTGAACCGATTATAATTCGACCACAAAAAAAAGGCAGGTTTCAGCTTATTGCAGGAGAACGAAGGTTCAGAGCAATTAAAGACTACACGGACATGACGATTATTCAGGCAAAGATCGCAGACGTTGATGATCTTAAGGCAAGAAGAATAAGCGCTGCAGAAAACCTTTTAAGAGAAGATTTATCCGCCATAGAGACCATTGAAGCAACCATTGAAATCATTGATGTGGAAATGGGCAAAGAGCCTGAGTATTTGACGGTAGGCAAAACACCACTTGAAAGGGTGCATAAATTGCTGGCAAAGTTAGATTCCATAAGGGTTAGCAAGGATAGGGGCTCCATGGTTTCGAAGGAAGCGGATGACCTGTTCCATAAATTTATGGAACAGGTAGAATTAATTTTCAAAAACCTCCCCAAACAGTTGAAATGGAGGTCTTTCCTTAACAATGATCTGATTTTATTAACCGACATTCCCTCAAATGTTCAAAAAGCATCTGTAAAACACGGCCTGAACAAGGTAAAGATATAAAAAGTATATCTGGACAAAAGCGCTTGCAAGACTTGAACAGGTATCGGACAAGGTTTTTCACGAGGTCAGCCAAAAAAATTCTATCCCGTTTTAAGATCAAAATAATACTCTTTTGCCAACACTTAAGCTATAGCGCAGAGCAGATGAATTGATACTTGACTGAAGTAGTCACCGCATGATATTCTATTCATAATTTTAATCCAGTTAAATTGGGAATTTATAGATTATGATATCATCTCGTGGTAAG
>JAQICW010000259.1 GCA_027858355.1 Desulfobacula sp. | reverse complement strand
GTACCATCGTGGGGAGTATTAACCAGGCGGACAAAATCGTTAACCGGTTTGAGCCTGGTATTGACACATCTTTATTGGAACGACTGGCGCTCAAGGCATCCCTGTGTCTTTCCAATGTGACCGCACATGAGCAATTAAAATTTCTTGCCTTCCATGATCCTTTGACCAGGCTTTTAAACAGGGGGGTCATGGAACGAATTCTTGAAAGAGAATTTCAACGGTCTAAACGGTATCACATTGACCTGGTCCTTCTTTTTCTGGACCTGGATGACTTTAAATCCATCAATGACACCTATGGCCATGACAATGGGGATAAAGCCTTATGTCATACCGCCGACTGCCTGAACAGTCTGAAAAGGGATTCTGATATTGTGGCTCGCTTTGCAGGGGATGAATTTGTGGTTATTTTGCCTTCCACAAATAGACATCAAGCGGAAATCTATGTCAGCAGGGTGAAGCAAAAACTGGCAAGTAATCCTATTATTGCTGCAGACAACACAAGCTTTTACGTTAAACTAAGCCATGGACTTTCTTCAGTGTTTGAAAAAGGAATGGATTCATCTGCAATTCTTTTAAAGGCAGCAGACAAACGACTTTATAAGGCAAAAAAAATAAGTGATTATTAAAAGCCGGCTTCCAAATCCGCAATAAACCTGTCAACGGCCTCCTCTTTTGTGGCCCATGAAGTGACAAGCCTTATGGCTGCATGTTGATCATCTATATTTTCCCACATATAAAATCCATATTTTTTGCTTAAACGATTTATCACATCCTGTTTGAAAATGGGAAAAATCTGATTTGTAGCTGACTTGCTTAAGAATTGAAATCCCATTTTTTCAATACTTCGGGATAATTTCAACGCCATTTCATTGGCATGTTCTGCCAGCCTGAAAAAAAGATCATCCTTAAACAATTCCACAAATTGAAGTCCAAATATCCTTGATTTTGCAAGTAAGGCTCCTTTTTGTTTTAAATGAAACCTGAAGTCTTGCTTTAAGCTGTCATTGATAATAATGACGGCTTCTCCCAGCATTGCCCCGTTTTTAGTACCGCCAATATAAAACACATCCACAAATTGAGATAATTGTACCAGAGTCAGGTCATTGTCTTGTGAGCACAAAGCACTGCCGATGCGGGCACCATCCAGATACAAAAGCAATCCTTTTGACCTGCAAAACCTGGAAAGGGTTTCTAATTCATTTTTTTTGTAAAGGGTTCCGGTTTCAGTGGCATTTGAAATATAGACAAGTTTTGGTTTTACCATGTGCTCATCTGTGTGGGCATCCAGCACGGTTTGAATACTTTTGCAGGACAATTTTCCGTCTGAACTTTCAACCACGTTGATCTTATGTCCAGCATGTTCAATCGCACCGGCTTCATGGGTGTTAATATGACCTGTAAAGGTTGATATAACAGATTCATATGGTTTTAAAACCGATGAAATTACAATGGCATTGGTATGGGTTCCGCCGGAAACAAAATGGATATCAGCACATGGATTTTTAATTTTGTGGCGTAATAAACCGATTGCTTCCCTGCAATACCTGTCGTCACCATACCCCTCATGCTGCTCCAGATTGGTCTGTTTTAATGCATCCAGGATACGGGGATGTACCCCTTCAGTATAATCATTTTTAAAATTATAGATCATGTAGACCACCCTTGTTTTAAAATCAGGTTACAAATACTTTTGACCTTCTTTAAAGCCTGAAAAATAAACGCAAAAATCCCTGGCGCATTTTACCTGCCAGGGATTTTAATGTTTTTATAATGGTTTAAGTTTAGAATATCAATCGAAAATCAATTCAATCTGGACCATGGGAGCAACATCCCCTTTTCTTGGGCCAAGTTTGATAATTCTTGTATAACCACCTTGTCTTGAATCAAACTTCTCTGATACTTCATTAAACAATGTATGGGCAACATCTTTCTCCCGAATAAACGCAAGGACTTGTCTTCTGGCGTGCAAATCACCTCTTTTTGCAAGGGTCACCATTTTATCGGCTATCCCTCTTAACCCTTTTGCTTTTGCTTCGGTAGTTTTAATTTTATCATGTTTGAACAGAGAAGTTACCATGTTTCTGAACATAGCCTTTCTATGGCTTGAGGTTCTGTTTAATTTTAATACGGATTTTCTATGTTTCATGGACGAATTCTCCTTCCTGATTGTTCTCATCTTCTGGTGGTTCAAAACCTTCAAGGTCCATGCCAAGTGTAAGGTCCATGGAAGTAAGGACTTCCTTTATCTCATTTAAGGATTTTCGACCAAAATTTTTCGTTTTAAGCATTTCACTGTCTGTTTTTTGAACCAATTGATAAATGGTGTGGATCCTGGCATTTTTCAAACAATTGGAACTTCTGACAGATAATTCCAGTTCATCCACAGATCTGTAGATATTCTCGTTAAATCCTTTATCCGCTTCATTTGCATTTGAATCAGCATGATCGGGTTCCATCTCTTCGTCAAAATTAATAAATGGATTCATTTGCTCTTTGAGAATTTTTGCAGCATATGCAATCGAATTATCCGGCATAACAGAACCATCGGTCCATACTTCAAGGGTGAGCTTGTCATAATCAGTCTTATGTCCAATTCTAGACGTTCCTACAACATATTTCACGCGTTTAATAGGAGAAAACACACTATCAATCGGTATGGTTCCAATGGGTGAATCCTCATCCTTGTTAGCAGAAGCAAGAGCATAGCCTTTTCCGGTTTTAACAACCATGGTCATATTTAATACACCATTTTTGGAAAGTGTGGCAATATGCTGTTCAGTGTTAAGGACTTCAACTTTTCCGTCTGGGCTCTTGATATCTGCACCCGTGACTTCGCATTCACCCTTGACACTCAATGTTAATATTTTGTCCTCAATGTCATCAACCCTTAGTTTTAATTCTTTCAGGTTTAAGATGATTTCATAAACATCTTCTCGAACATCAGATATAACGCTATATTCATGAAGCGCATCATCAAATTTAACGGATACTATAGCTGCGCCATAAATAGATGAAAGAATAATACGTCGCAAAGAGTTTCCGATAGTGATACCATATCCCCTTTCAAGGGGTTCACATACAAATTTACCATATGTTGAAGTTGTTGTAACATCAAGCTTTTCAGGCTTGATCATCTCTCGCCAGTTCACATATGCAAGTTTTTCAGATGACATTTATATCTCCTGAATAAATATTGGGATAAACCATATACTGGATTACCTATATTGAATAAAGCTCGACAATTAATTGTTCCTGGATGGGAAGCGTAATATCTTCACGAACAGGAACGCCAACAACTTCGCCTTTATAATCTTCTTTTTTTATTTCAAGCCATTGTGGAATGCCGCGTCTTACAATGGCATCCAAAGAATCTGAAATAGTTTGAATTTTTTTACTTTTCTCGCGAAGTTCTATCACATCACCTTTTTTAACCTGGTAAGACGGTATATTTACTTTTTTTCCATTTATAATGAAATGATTATGTCTTACAAAGTGTCTGCCCTGATTTCTGGAATTAACAAATCCCATTCTGAAAACAGTATTATCAAGGCGTGTTTCCAAAAGGCTTAAAAGGTTTGTACCTGTAATCCCCTTTTGCCTATCGGCCTTTTTAAAAGAAATCCTGAACTGTTTTTCTGAAATTCCATAAAGTCTTCTGACCTTCTGTTTTTCTCTGAGCTGAATTCCGTAATCTGATAATTTACTTCTTCTCTGCCCATGCTGTCCAGGGGGATAGCCTCTTCTATCATAACTGCATTTATCTGAAAAGCATCTATCGCCTTTCAAAAAAAGTTTCATATTTTCGCGTCTGCATTGTCGGCAAACAGAACCTCTATAACGTGACAATGTTTTTCTCCTTTATCAAACCGGTAAACTTATACTCTTCTTCTTTTTGGCGGACGGCATCCATTATGGGGAACCGGGGTAACATCTTTGATCATGGATATATTGAATCCAAGCGCATGCAATGCCCTTAAAGCGGATTCTCGACCAGGTCCGGGGCCTTTAACAAATACACCAACATTTTTCATGCCGTGTTCCATTGCTTTTGCACCTGCATCTTCTGCAACAAGCTTGGCAGCAAAAGGTGTGCTTTTCCTTGAGCCTTTAAATCCCTGGACTCCTGCACTGGACCATGAAATAGTATTTCCATTTTCATCGGCAATCGTGACGATTGTATTATTAAAAGTAGATTGAATGTGCACAATTCCGGTAGAAATATTCTTTCGTACCCGTTTTTTGGATACAGCTTTTTTAGATTTTTTTGCCATAATTATTATACCTTTTGTATTATCCTACTTTTTCTTTTTAACCGCAGTCCTTTTTGGACCTTTTCTTGTTCTAGCATTTGTGCTGGTTCTCTGGCCACGACAGGGAAGACCTTTACGATGGCGTAATCCTCTGTAACAACCTAGATCCATGAGCCGCTTAATATTCATGGAGACTTCACTTCTAAGTTCACCTTCAACCTTATACTCTGCATCAATGACTTTTCTGATCTCGTTAACCTGTGTTTCAGTCAGGTCATTTGCTTTTGTAGTAGGATCAATGCTGGTTTTTTCAAGTATTAACTTTGATCTATTTCTACCTATTCCGTAAATATAGGTCAAAGCTATCCATGCATGCTTATCTCTTGGTAAATCAACTCCTGCGATACGTGCCAAATTTCTTTCCCCCTATCCCTGCCTCTGTTTATGGCGTTTGTTAATACAAATAACTCTTATGACACCACGTCTTTTTATTACTTTACAATCTCTACAAATTTTTTTTACAGATGCTCTGACTTTCATCTATTAACTCCTAACCTAATATTTTAATATCGAATAAACTCAAATATTTATTTATATCTATATGTAATTCTACCCCGGCTTAAATCATAGGGTGAAATTTCTATAGTTACCCTGTCTCCGGGTAGGATTTTGATAAAATGCATTCTCATTTTACCTGAGATATGGGCCAACAATACATGCTTGTTTTCCAGCTCAACTTTGAACATGGCATTAGGCAATGTCTCAAGTACTTTCCCGTCAACTTTAATAGGTTCTTCTTTTGCCATAGTTTAAAAATCTCCAATCAATTTAGACCGTTTCAGGATCTGCCTTTTATTCTCTTGCTACCGGATCTTCCCAAAAAGCCTTCATAATTACCGGTAATCAGGTGAGACTCTATTTGGGAGATGGTATCAATGGACACACCCACTACGATCAAAAGGGCTGTACCCCCAAAATAAAACGGGATATTAAACTTACTCATCAATAAGGTTGGCAGAACACATACAGCAGACACATACAATGCGCCACCAAGGGTAATTCTTGTCAGCACTTTATCAATGTATTCAGATGTACTTTTACCAGGCCTGATACCTGGAATATACCCGCCATTCTTTTTCATATTTTCGGCAACATCTTCAGGGTTAAACTGTACTGCTGTGTAGAAAAAACAAAAGAAAATAATAAATCCTACATAAAGAAGATAGTACCAGATCGTCCCAGGACTGAACATGGCTGCCACGGTTGTCATAATCGGCAAATTGGTAAATTGTGCCAAAGTAGTCGGGAACATAATGATAGAAGATGCAAAAATTGGCGGTATAACACCGGCGGTATTTATTTTTAATGGAAGATGAGAGGTTTGCCCCCCATACATTTTTCGACCAACGACACGTTTTGCATAATGCACCGGTATCCTTCGCTGTGCCTGCTCCATAAAGATAATTGCAGAGATCACAGCAACCATGAGAACAATGAGGATAAGAATTGCAAAAATTCCCAATTCTCCAGTTGTCATCAGCCGTACGGTGTTACCCATTGCAGAAGGCATCTGTGCAACAATACCGCCAAAAATAATCAGGGAGATACCGTTTCCGATTCCTCTTTCCGTAATTTGCTCTCCCAGCCACATGATAAAGGACGTACCAGCGGTAAGAGTAATAATGGTGACCAATCTGAATCCCCACCCTGGATATGGAACAATCGCAACACCAGCAGGGGATGTCATGGATTCTAGTCCCACACTGATACCCAACCCCTGGATAATACTCAGAATAACCGTCCCATATCGAGTATATTGGGTTTTCCTTTTACGACCTGCGTCACCCTCTTTCTTAAGCTGTGCAAGGTGCGGTACAACTACCGTCATCAGTTCTAAAATAATGGAAGAACTGATATAAGGCATGATTCCTAATGCGAATATGGAAAATCTTTCCAATGCACCACCTGAGAACATATTGAACATGGAAAATAAGGTTCCTTCAGCTGCAGCAAAAAAAGAGGAAAGTGCTGCGCCGTCAACCCCTGGTGTTGGGACATGAATCCCGACACGGTAAACAAACAGCAATGCTAGTGTAATGAAAATCTTTCTTTTAAGCTCAGGAAGTTTAAATAAATTTTGGTAGCTGTTCTGGATCATCTATAGGTCCCTTACATCACTTCTATTATATAGTTATTCAATACTTCCGCCGATGGATTCGATTTTTTCTTTGGCTGTCTTGGAAACAAGAATATTTTTCAAGAAAAATTTCTTGGTTATTTCACCCATGCCAAGAATTTTAACGCCATCACGACGGCCTTTTACCATGCCGGCTTCTCTTAAAGCATCAATATCAATTGTTGCGCCATCTTCAAATCTATCCAGATCTATTAAATTTAAAACAGCATTGTTTGTTTTAAATATATTAAAGAAACCCCTTTTAGGAAGTCTTCTATAAATCGGCATCTGACCGCCTTCAAATCCTGGTCGTACGCTGCCGCCTGATCTTGCTTTCAGACCTTTGTGCCCTCTTGTGGAGGTTTTACCCATACCAGACCCTGGGCCTCTACCTACTTTTTTCCTGTTTTTTCTGGAACCCGGTGCAGGAGCTATATCATGAAGCTGCATATTACACCTCCTCTACTTTAACGAGATGAGAAACTTTTTTAACCTGTCCCAGGATAACCGGGTCAGCATTATGCTCAACCATATGATTCATTTTTCTCAATCCGAGAGAACGAATAATCCGACCATGCTTGGCAGGTCTTCCTATTGTGCTTCTAATTTGTGTAATTCTTATTTTACCAGTCATTTGTACAACCTCTTTTATATATCTTCAGGTCTAAGACCACGACGTTTTGCTACTTCTTCTTTTGTACAAAGCGATTGAAGGCCTGCCATCGTTGCTCGGACAATATTTTGGGTGTTATGTGTTCCAATACATTTTGTCAGGATATCGGTTACTCCTACTGCCTCAAGCACTGCACGGATTCCGCCACCAGCAATAAGGCCCGTACCAGGAGAAGCAGGTTTCAGCAATACTCGTCCAGCACCCGCTTTTCCAACTACTTCAAAAGGAACCGTTCCATCAAGTAAAGAAATTTTAACCATATTTCTTTTTGCCTTTTCCAGGCCTTTTTTAATTGCTTCAGGTACTTCTGTTGCCTTTCCCAGGCCGTAACCAACGCTGCCTTCACCGTCACCGACAACGACAAGTGCACTAAATCTGAAATTTCTACCGCCTTTTACAACTTTTGCAACACGGTTGATCCTGACAACCTTATCAATTAATCCACTATCTTCCATCTGCTGTCTTGCCAATGGTTTGTCCTCCAAAATTTAAAAATTCAATCCGGCTTCACGGGCTCCGTCTGAAAGCGCTTTTATGCGCCCATGATATAAAAATCCGTTCCTGTCCAGGACTATTTTTTTAATTCCTTTATCAAGAGCTCTCTTGCCGACGAGGTTTCCAACTGCCTTTGCAATTTCCACCTTTTTGCCCTCTACCCTATGTTCCTTATACTCATTATCAAGAGTAGATGCAGATACAAGTGTGCTGCCGCTGATATCATCAACAATCTGGGCGTATATATGCTTTGAACTTCTGAACACACTTAATCGTGGACGTTCCTGATTACCAAAAATATTTTTTCTAACTCTTTTCTTTCTTTTAAGCCTTGCTTTAAGCCTTGGTGCTGTATTTCCCATAATCTTTATATTCCCGCCTTTTACGTGTGACCTTTAGGTTAGTCCTTACCTGCAGTCTTACCAGCTTTTCTCATAATTCTTTCATCTGAATACATAATGCCTTTGCCTTTATAAGGCTCAGGCGGTCTGATATCTCTTATGTTTGCCGCAGCCTGACCGAGCGTTTCCTTATTGATTCCTGATAAAATAATCTGGGTATTATTTTCAACATTGGCAGAAATCCCCTCGGGAAGTATAAATTCAACCGGGTTGGAATATCCAACATTGAGTATAAGACTGTTACCTTTTATTTCTGCACGATAACCAATACCGGAAAGTTGAAGTTTTTTCTCATATCCTGTAGTAACGCCGGTCACCATATTGAAAATCAGGGATCTGAATAACCCTTGCAAAGCCACCTTTTTCTTGTCGCTTGCATCTGTTTTAATAGTTACAATATCATCATTTATATTTATTTCGACAGCCGGATGCAGTTGTCGTTCAAGATGCCCTATAGGTCCTTTGACTGAAATCATATCACCATTTAAAGCAACTTGGACCTTATCTGGAAGCTGTACCGGCTTTTTTCCTATTCTAGACATATATTACTCCTGTACTACCATACGTTACAAAGAATTTCACCACCGACATTTGCTTCTTTAGCCTGTTTATCTGTCATCAATCCTTTGGATGTTGAGACAATAGATATGCCCAGGCCATTTAAAACCGGCTTTAGTTGTTTTGATTTATAGTAAACCCTGCAAGATGGTTTGCTCACTCTCTCAATACCAAAAATTGTGGATTTTCCCTCAGATACATATTTTATGTAGACACGAATACTTCCTTGTGTCTCATTCTCAAGAAATTTAAAGTCCTTGATATATCCTTGCACTTTAAGCACCCGCACCATGGCCAACTTAATTGTTGATCCGGGGATATCCACCTTAACAAACCCTGCTTTACCACCAGTTCTTATGATTGTCAGCATGTCTGCAATTGGATCACTACTTGCCATTTGAAATCTCCTTAAAATCCGCTGATATAATATTGTTTAAAAAGTTTTTTGCCTTACCAACTTGATTTAGTAACGCCTGGCAGCTTGCCTTCGGATGCAAGTTTCCTAAAACAAATTCTGCAAATACCAGCTTTTCTAATAAATCCCCTTGGTCTACCGCATAAGGGACATCTGTTATATGCACGTACTGAAAACTTTGGTTTTCTCTGTGCCTTGTTGATTAAAGATTTTTTAGCCAAGCTTTCCTCCTTAAGATCCTTAGTTTTTGAAAGGCATTCCCAGCAACTTCAAGAATATTTTGCCTTCCTCATCAGTTTTAGCTGTCGTTACAATAGTAATATTAAGACCTTTAATACTTTCAGTCCTATCATAATCTATTTCCGGGAATATGATATGTTCAGTAATACCCAGGCTGTAATTGCCCCTGCCATCAAACGCTTTTGGCGATATTCCTCGAAAGTCCCTGACACGTGGTAAAGCAATATTCACAAGTCTGTCAAAAAAATCATACATTTTTTTACGGCGCAATGTGACCTTACACCCGATGGGAAGGTCAGCACGAAGTTTAAAATTTGCAATCGGTTTTTTTGCTCTTGTAACGACTACTTTCTGGCCGGCGATCAATGCCAGTTCAGATGCAGCTGATTCAATAATCTTGGGATTTCTTACCGCTTCTCCAAGCCCCATGTTTAACACAATTTTCTCAAGCTTAGGCACCTGTAATTCATTTATATAATTAAAGGTTTTCTGAAGCTGAGGAACAACCTCGTTATTATACTTTTCCTTAAGGGTTGACATGTATTCTCTCCGCCTTTGGTCTTAAGAATCTATCTGCTGATTGCATTTTTTGCAGATTCTTACCCGTTTTCCATTTTCCAATAATTTCATTCCAATTCTTGTTGGTTTAACACATGCATTGCACATAACCATCAGGTTGGAAATTTGAATCGGCATGGTTTTATCCACTATACCACCTTGTGGATTCGCCTGTGTTGGTCTCTGATGAACTTTAACCACATTCATATTTTCAACAAGGACCCGGTTTGTCTTTTTAACGACTTTCAGCACTTTACCGATTTTGCCCTTATCTTTGCCGGTCAGCACTTTAACCTTGTCTTCTTTTTTTATTCTACTTTTCATTGTTTCCATACGATTTTTCTCCAATAACCTGATAATTAAAGCACATCAGGAGCCAGAGAGACAATTTTCATAAATCGTTTTGCCCTTAACTCTCTTGCTACCGGACCAAAGATACGTGTACCAACCGGTTCATTTGATTTTGTTAAAATAACAGCTGAATTATCATCAAACCTGATCATTGAGCCATCGACCCTGGATATTTCCTTCTTGGTTCTGACAATCACTGCCTGAACAATGTCTCCCTTGCTAACTTTTGCATTGGGAATAGCTTCTTTAACAGAGCAGGTAATGATATCGCCAATGCTGGCATATCGTCTTTTGGATCCGCCTAGTACCTTTATACAATACAATTCCTTTGCACCGGAGTTGTCTGCCACAGTCAATCTAGTTTCACTCTGAATCATTTCTCAACTCCTTTAATCAAACGGTTTTTTTAACGATTCCACTTACTCTGAACCGTTTTAGCTTGCTCAAAGGTCTTGTCTCGATAATTTTAACTGTATCACCGATCCTGCATTCATTGATCTCATCATGAGCATGGTATTTTTTATACCGTTTCATAAATTTTTTATAAACCTTGTGCTGAACAAATCTTTCAACCTGAACAACTACCGACTTATCCATTTTGTCTGATACAATAAGACCTATCAGCTCTCTTTTATTTTTTTGAATATTTTCCATAGTAGTTTCTTCGCAAATTAGCTAATATTTACATTCATTTCTTTAGATATTGTGTAAAATCTTGCAATATCCTTTTTGACATTTGAAAGTGTCGCTGTGTTCTCAAGCTGTCCTACATTATTTTGAAAGCGAAGGTTAAAAAGCTCTTTTTTTAATTCAACAAGCTTTTCTTTAATCTTATCTGCTCCAATCTCTCTAATTTCACTAGCTTTCATATTTACTTACTCCTTTCCACAAAACGGGTTTTTACGGAAAGTTTTCTAGCGGCAAGTTTCATGGCTTCTATGGCAACTTCTCTTGAGATCCCTTCCATCTCATAAAGAATTTTACCAGGTTTCACTCTGGCAACCCAAGCATCTGTTGCGCCTTTACCTTTCCCCATTCTGACTTCTGCTGGTTTTTTGGTAACAGGATGGTCAGGAAAAAATCTAATCCAACTTTTACCCGCTCTTTTTGCATGTCGGGTTAAGGCAACCCTTGCTGCTTCAATTTGTCTTGCATTTACATAACCGCATTCAATTGCCTGGAGGCCAAAGTCACCAAAACTTAATGTATTACCTCTATCTGGTGAGCCCTTTGTTCTACCACGAAACTCTTTTCGGAATTTTACATTTTTTGGACTAAGCATTTTTTATTTCTCCCAACTTTATCTCTCTTGGTCGCCTCTATTTTGCCAACGCTTGTTCACCAGGATTTAATACTTCACCTTTAAATATAAAGGTTTTAATTCCAATGAGCCCGTATGTGGTTTTTGCTTCGGTAAACCCGTACTCAACATCAGCCCTTAAGGTGTGAAGAGGAATACGACCTTCTTTATACCACTCGGTTCTTGCCATTTCAGCACCCCCAAGGCGACCAGCACAAATAATTTTTATTCCCTTTGCGCCAAACCGCATGGCAGAGGACACACTTCGCTTCATCGCTCGTCGGAAAGCAATTCTTCTTTCCAACTGAAGGGCTATATTCTCTGCTACCAGTTGAGCATCAATTTCAGGCCGTCTGACTTCTTTGATATCAATCAGCACCGAAGGGCTTAACATTTTTTCAAGTTCCTGTTTGAGAAGTGCGATCTCTGATCCTTTTTTCCCAATAATAATACCGGGTCTTGCTGCAAACACTCTCAGTCGAATCTGTTTAGAAAATCGTTCTATTTCTATTTTTGAAATTCCTGCATGAAAGAGCTTTTTTTTCAAAAATTTTCTGACTTTGAAATCTTCTTCAACAAAAGAGGCATAATCTTTGTCTGCATACCATCTGGAATCCCAGGTCCTGATGATGCCTAATCTTAAACTGGTAGGATGTACTTTCTGGCCCAAGCTTATTTCCTCCTATTGTCAATATCTTCAACAATTACTGTTAAATGACTACTTCTTTTTAAAATTCTGGCTGCTCTTCCCCTGGCTCTTGGTCTGAACCGTTTCATGGTAGGACCATGATCAACAAAAATATTTTTGACAACCAGCTTATCCACATCAAGCTCATTGTTATGCTCAGCATTAGCAACAGCTGACTGCAAGGTTTTATAAATAATTCCCGCGGCCTTGAGCGGCATAAACTTTAAAAGAGTCAGAGCTTGTCCGGCATTTTTGCCTTTTACTTCAACAATGGGCAACCTAAGCTTAAAAGGTGAAATTCTTGTATATCTTGTAGTTGCTTTAACTTCCATATCAATATCCTTTAATCGAACAAGAGATTATCTCTTGGATTTTTTATCTCCTGCGTGACCCCAAAATGTCCTAGTCGGTGAGAACTCACCCAGCTTATGACCGACCATATTTTCTGAAACAAAGACGGGTATAAATTTTTTACCATTATGTACAGCAAATGTCACACCAACCATTTCAGGGAATATAGTAGATCTGCGTGACCAGGTTTTGATAACTTTGTTGCGTGTGGATTTACTTGCTTCCAAAACTTTTTTTAAAAGCTGTGGTGCAATGTATGGTCCTTTTTTTAATGATCTTGGCATAATTTATCACCTATTTATTTTTACCTATTTTCTCTTGGCTCTTCTTTTAACAATATATTTATCAGTTCTGGCATTATTTCTGGTTCTCTTGCCTTTTGTCGGTACACCCCAGGGTGTACAAGGCTGCCTGCCGCCTGAAGATCTTCCTTCGCCGCCACCCATAGGATGATCAACCGGGTTCATGGCTACACCACGAACAGATGGTCTTTTTCCCATCCATCTGGATCGACCTGCTTTACCGATCTTTACGTCACCATGTTTCTCATTACCCACTCTACCAACAGTGGCTTTACATTTCAGGTGAATCATCCTTACCTCACCTGAAGGCAGGAGAACCTGAGCATAAGTTCCTTCTTTTGCCATAAGCCGTGCATAGCCACCAGCACTTCTGACAATCTGCCCACCTTTGTTTTCTTTTAATTCAATATTATGAACTCTTGTACCCAAAGGAATATTTTCAAGGGGCATGCAGTTACCCGGTTTAATATCAGCCTCTGATCCTGTTTCCAGGATATCACCGACTTTTACCTCCAAAGGTGCCAAAATATATCTTTTTTCACCATCTGCATAAACCAGAAGAGCAATTCTCGCACTTCTGTTCGGATCATACTCAATGGCTGATACCTTTGCCGGGATACCATCTTTATCTCTGTTGAAATCAATTATACGATACTTCTTTTTTGCTCCGCCACCCCTGTGCCTAACTGTAATTCTTCCATAACTGTTACGACCGGCACGTTTATTTAGCTTTTGAGTCAGCTGTCTTTCAGGCTTGGTTTTGGTAATTTCTTCAAAAGAAAGGTATTCCTGAGAGCGTCGTCCGGGAGATGTCGGCTTTGTCTTAGTTATTGTTGACATATATATACCTCTTTAAACACCTTCAAAAAAATCAATTCTTTGTCCTGGCATAAGTGTAACTATTGCTTTTTTCCAGTCTTTTCTTTTGCCAATGATTCTGCCGCGCTGTTTTACTTTTCCTTTTACCTGTAAGGTTCTGACCTGCTTTACCTTGGTATTGAAACTTTTCTCAACAGCGTTTTTGATTTCAACCCGGTTTGCTCTTTTATCAACTTTGAGTGTCACCTGGTTGTTCAATTCTTTTTGAAGGGTAGTTTTTTCTGTAACTACTGGTCCTCTAATAATGTCATATTGTTCCATCTTAGCTCAACCTCCCTTCGATATTTTTAATGGTCGATTCTACTAAAAGAAGGTTTTTGAACTTTAAAATATCATATACATTGAGACCTTCGGTTTTTATCACTTTGACATCTGGAATATTTCTGGAAGAAAGCAAAAGAGTTGCTTCCTCTGCATCAGAAACAATCAACAGATCAGAAAGGTCTAATGCATTGAGTACATTGACAAATTCCCTGGTCTTGATGGTTTCAAGGTTGAAATCATCAATTATATAAATGGTATTATCCTCTACCTTTGAGCTTAGTGCCATTTTCAGGGCAAGTTTCCTTACTTTTTTGTGTACCTTGATCGCATAGGATCTTGGAGATGGCCCAAAAATTACTCCACCACCCTTTCTTAAAGGGGATTTTACACTACCGGCACGTGCATTACCGGTCCCTTTCTGTCTAAACAGTTTTCTGGTACTACCTCTCACCATACCCCTGGTCTTACACGAAGCCGTCCCTTCTCGTTTTGCAACAAGCTGGGACCGAACAACCTCGTGAAGAACACTTTTTTTAATGGGTGTGTTGAAAATCTCTTCAGAAAGCTGAGTTTCAGACACTTTTTTACCTGCACTGTTTAATACATCTACAGTAGCCATATTCTTCCTCATAAATTTTGATCAGCTATGCATCACTGCGATAAAGTTGCAATACCCATAGCCGCATTTTAGTCCTACATTAAGTTGTGAGCTTTGACCTCTTTAGTTGTGAAGAACAAATTACAGACATTTTCTCATCACTTCTCAAATTACAGACATTTTCTCATCACTTCTCAAATTTCAATACTCAATCTCACTACTTTTTATCAGTCTTTAACACTTCCAGTATTCCTGTTTTAAAACCAGGCACCGGGCCTTTAATCAACAGGAGGTTATCTTCATGCCTAATATCCACAATTGTAAGATTCTTTACAGTTTCTCTGTTTGTGCCCATGTGACCCGGAAGTTTTTTCCCCTTAATAACTTTTCCCGGCCAGGCACTGTTTCCAATAGACCCTGGTTTTCTATGGTTTCTGCTACCATGTGTTTCAGGACCACGGCTAAAACCGTGTCGTTTAATGGTTCCCTGAAAACCGCGCCCTTTTGAAATTCCAGATATATTTACTTTGTCTCCAATAACAAATATATCAATTCCGATGGTTGCACCTGGTTCAACTATTTCAGCATCATCGGTTCTGAACTCTCTTAAAACACGGAATCCTTTGTCACCCGTTTTTTTCAAATGCCCTGTAATGGGTTTATTCAATTTTTCAACCGGTTTTTCATCAAATCCAAGCTGAAGGGCATTATATCCATCTGTCTTTTTTGTTTTAACCTGGGTAACAACACAGGGTCCGGCCTGCACAACAGTAACAGGAACAAGTTTTCCCTCTGAGGAAAAGACATTGGTCATTCCGATTATTTTTCCAAGCAATGCGCTCATAATTGGTTCCTGTTATTGAACTATAATTTAATTTCTACGTCCACGCCCGGTGAAAGGTCAAGCTTCATTAAAGCGTCAACTGTCTGCTGGGTTGGCTCTATAATATCCATCATTCTTTTATGTGTTCTGATTTCAAATTGTTCCCGTGATTTTTTGTTCACATGGGGGGAACGCAATACAGTAAACTTGTTTATCCGTGTCGGAAGTGGTACCGGCCCAACAATTTTGGCGCCGGTTTTCCTTGCGGTATCCACGATATCTACTGAAGATTGATCAAGAAGTTTATGATCATATGCTTTGAGTCTGATCCTAATTTTAGTTTTCAACATGATAGAAATGTTCTTCCTAACTTATTCTACAATTTCACCGATAACACCGGCACCAACAGTACGTCCACCTTCCCTGATTGCAAATCTGAGTTCTTTTTCCATTGCAATGGGGTTAATCAGCTCTACATTAATGGTTGCAT
>JAQICW010000241.1 GCA_027858355.1 Desulfobacula sp. | reverse complement strand
CATGCAAAGGAGGTATCATGAAATCCAGCCTTGCAAAGGTTTCAAAGTTTATCCCAGGCAAAGAAAGCATTTTTCTTAAAAAATTCATCCAGACCTTGAAGCAGGAAATGATTCCCATTGAGATTGTTGATTCCAACGGGGAAAAGTATACAACTATCCCAGGCAATATCCAGCACCAGCTCCACATCAAAGACCATAAGTTTTTCAATGCATTGATTTCCCCCAATGCTTTTTCCCTGGGGGAAGCCTATATAAAAGGTTATTTTGATGTGTCCGGCAGTATCAGGGAATTGTATGAAATGGTTTGTGATAAACTGCTTTATACGGATCAACCCAGGAGTCTTGTTACTCAATTCTCTCAATTTTTTGTAAAGGTCAGAAAAAAAGAGAAAAAAAACATTGAATACCATTATGATGCGCCCAGTGATTTCTATCGATTATTCCTGGGCGATACCATGGGTTATACCTGCGGTTACTATGCCAGCAAGGATGCCACCATGTCCCAGGCCCAGAATGAAAAAATGGATATTATCTGTAGAAAACTGCGGCTGAAAAAAGGGGATACTCTGCTGGATATTGGAGCAGGATGGGGAAACTTTGCCATTTATGCAGCAAAGCATTATAAGGTCCATGTGACTGGGATTACCTTGAGCCATGAACAAAAAAAATATGCAGATAAATGGATACAAAAAGAAGGTCTTGAAGATAAGATTTCCCTGGAAATTTTAAATTACCGTGACCTTGGTAAAAAACAATTTGATAAAATTTCCTGTGTGGGAATGTCCGAACATGTGGGCCGGGCAAATATGAAATTATTTTATAAAATTGTTTACAATTGCCTTAAGGAAAACGGTCTTTTTCTCCAGCACACCATCACCACCAATACCCCCAGGAAAAAAGGATATAATAATACTTTTTTAGACACCTATATGTTTCCGGGCGGTGAACTCATGTTTCAGCAGGATTTGATTGATATGGCTGCAGGGTCAGGGTTTGAACTCTTAAATGCAGAAAATTTCAGGGTTCATTATATCAAAACCCTGGCTGACTGGATTTCAAGGATGGAAGCCCGCAAGGGTAAATTGCTGCAGATTGTTTCTGAAAATGTGTACAGGATCTATCATGTATTCTTTATCGGGTCCCTGGTTTCTTTCCGGCAAAAGGAAATAGCATTGTTCCAGAACCTTTTTTATAAATCAAAACAAGATAAATCAATACAGGATTATTTTTTAACGCCCTTTTCAAAAAACGGGTATAAAAATGAACCAGGAATTACCTGATCTCCAGAAATTTGAAACCCATATTTTTCGCAAAAAGAATGTTCTGCCCCATTTGCTCTCCTTTTCACTCAAATTGATGGATGCCAAACATGTAGGACTTGTTTTTGGGACGGATCACAGTCTTGCAAGTTTTTTGCAGCCCCGGAAATGGGACAGGGGAGTGATGCATAAATTTGATGGCAAGGGCATGTATGGTTTGTTTTTAAAAGTATTTGGCAAGCCCGTTGTCAAATTTAAAAAACTTTCTCCCATTAAATTATATCGAACCAATGGATTTGGAGATACAATTGAAAATGAAGGGGTGATTTCCTATGTCCTGAGAAATCATCAGGATTTTTATGAAAAAGGCATAAAGATCCTGATCATTGACAATCAGTCCTGGGACAAGGTTGACCCTGGTCCCAATCCAGGCTCTGGTTTTTCCAATGCTTCTGTTATTTCCTATGATGGTAATCTTTTTGATTCCCTTCCAGATATCCGGGTCAATGCAGATATTGTAAAGCAGTTCAGATCCAAAAATTTTATTGCAGCCTATATTCCAGATTATGGCGCCATTGTTTTTAATACTATTGATGAGAACCTGGTGGCCAAAACCAATGGATGTTTTTCCAATGAGCAAGAACTTAAAAAAAGACTGGATTTACTGATACCTGCAATAGAAACAGCATCCCTGGTCTACCTTGGCCGTGCAAAAGGAAAACCTGCAGCCCGGGTGATCTGGCGAAAGGAAAGAAGGCTTAGAAAGATGGCAGACAGGCTCAAAGAAAAAGAAGCAGAGCTTGATACCCAGAAAAAATATCTCAGAGCTGCAGGCGGGGTGACGGCCGAGCAATTAAATATGAACCCCATAAGCGTCCCGGATGGTGTGTATGCGTTTATGGACATGGTTGGCTCTGCCTCCATCAGGAATTGTTTAAAACCCAGGGATTATTTTCTGGTTTTAAACCTTTGCCATGAAATAGCAGCAGACAATGCCGCCAGATTTGCCTGCCGAGTGGATAATATTATCGGGGATTCAGTTTTTTTTCAGAATGTTTCAGTGTTTGATGATCCAGAGCAAGGATGCCTGACCGGGCTTGGTGAGCGGGTCATGCTCATGACATCCATGCTGTCGTCTGTTTTTAATGATATCCATCGCTTAAAACTGGGCCAACATCCCATGGACCGGGATAAAAGGGTGATCACCCTGATGAAAAATCATGGGGTTGACCTTCATTTCAGAGCCGGTTTAGAATGTGGAACCGCATTGATAGGCCCTTTGGGAAGCCAAAAAAGAAAAATTGTCACAGCCCTTGGTAGGGCCGTTAATACTGCCTCCAGACTTGAAAGCTGCGGCGACAGGGATGGAATTCATACCACAGACACCATTGTAAAAATACTTGAGAATGCCTTGATTTCCAGGGATACATGCATGATTCAGGAGATTGCAAAGGAAAAAATCAATAAGGATTGGGTATTGTCAAGACAATATATTCCCTTTTTTGATTTTTACAAAAAACATTTCAACCTCAGCCATGGTGTAGTACAGACCCGGAACGATGTTTCTTATAAGGAGTTTTCAAGAGACATCACTTATTTTATCAAATGCATACCCACACTTGATGATCCCAAAACCTGTCCTGGTATTTAAATGACCTGCCAAAGTTGAAAAATTGGATTTTCTATTGTAAATAAGTAAGTAACCCACAGGAAAGTGAAATAGAATACAAAAAAAATGGAATACAATAAAAACAGGATATAATAAAAAAATCGGATTTTTTTCAGGTATAAAATATAATATCAAAGGAGTTTCTCTGGCAATGAAAACTCCTTCCCTGTTAATGCTGGGGCTGCTGCGTTTTTTTGTTGTATTTGTCTTGACACTTTTTTTATCAGGATTGATCCTTTACTGGCACGATGCAATTCTGGCCCTGATATGGCAAGCACCTGACAGCGGCTGGCTTCTCTATTTGTGGAATCTTGTTTCCTGGCTTTTATCAATTCTGCTGGCCGCCATCGCCATGGTGCTGTCCTACTTGATTGCCCAATTGTTTTTTGGTGTGTTTATCATGGATTATATGTCTCGAATCACAGAAAGGATTATTTTGGGACAGGAAGTCTCCCCTGACCAGGGCTCCTGGCTTGGACTTTTTGTCTACCTGGTTCGCCAGGAAATACCCAGGGCAATCCTGCCGGTCCTGATCACCCTTGTTATAATGCTTGTAGGGCTTTTTACCCCTGTAGGCCCCATTATTTTTGTTCTATCCTCTCTAACAGCAGGTGTTTTTCTGGCCTGGGACAATACCGACCTTATCCCGGCCAGGAGAATGGTTCCTTTCAGGGGCAGGATTACATTTTTAAGGCAGAACCTTTTATTTCATCTGGGATTTGGAGTTTTATTTCTCATTCCCTGGCTGAACATCCTGTTTTTATCTTTTGCGCCTGTGGGAGCCACCCTGTATTTCATAGATCAGGATCAGGCACAGGATCAGGAATAATAAGGGGAATGGGATGTATATTTTTTCTAAACAGGCATCCAAAGCAAAACCCAGACAAGAGAGCCAAACAGTCTCCCTTGAGGACCCTGTCATTGTCTGTCGGAACTGCAATTTTCATATTACCCGGCCCTCCTGCCAGATAAATATGGACGGGGCCTTTTGCCATACCTTTGCCAATCCCCATGGCCATGTATTTGAGATCGGATGTTTTGATTCTGCCCCAGGATGTGCACCAGCCTCTCCTTCCTCTTCTGAGTTTTCCTGGTTCAGGGGATATGACTGGAAAATAGGTGTCTGCCGTGATTGTGAAACCCATCTGGGCTGGATCTTTAATTCAGACCAGTATAGGTTTTTTGGTCTTATCCTGGAGAAATTGGTTTTTCCGTAAATAAATAAAGATTGTTATTGCCAATGGATATTTTATATAGAGGCATAAAACTTGTTCGGGACTGGATTGATATACACTCCAAAGAACTTGAAGTCGCTTGGGTTGCGGCAAGAAATTATCAAGAGATAAAGAAAATTGATCCATTAGATTAAGGAGGAAAATTATGTGGAACATGAATGATATAGTTTCAATAGAATATAAAAATGATTACATATTCCATGTTGTTTTTGATAATAGCATATCAGGAAATATTGATTTTTCATCATACCTCAATAAAGGACCGGTGTTTTCATCTCTCAAAGATTTGAATTTTTTTAAACAGGCATTTATTGAGGGCGGTACTATTGTTTGGCCTAATGGCGCTGATATAGCCCCTGAAAGTTTATATGCAAAATGCGAACAAAATGCTTGAGTTGACCAGGGCATTCGGTAGCAATTCTCTTTGATTGTTTTTTTCGCTGTCACTTAAAATCTTCAAGTACCATCAACGGAAAGGAATAGATGTGTATTATTTTTTGAAAATAAAATGAACAAAATACTTAAAAATAATATTAATAAAATAAAAGTGTTGTGCGCAAGTCATAATGTTAAAACATTGTTTGCATTTGGGTCAGTATGTACTGATAACTTTGATGATTCCAGCGATATCGATTTATTGATTTCTTTCAATCCTATGGGTTATGTTGATTATGCGGATAATTATTTTTTAATCGCAGATAAGTTTGAAGAAATATTTCACAGGCCAGTTGATTTGATAACTGATAAATCATTATCAAATCCTTTTTTTATTGAATCAGTAAACCAGACAAAGACTCAAATTTATGGAACATAAAATTAAAAAATTTCTTTTCGATATAAAAAGAATCAATTAAATCTATTGAAAGCTATCTTGGAGACAAAAGAGATTTTAATGTGTATCAGAGCAATAAAATGCTTCGTCGTGCGATTGAAAGAGAATTTGAGATCATAGGAGAGGCAATGAGTAGGATTGAGAAGCTTGATAATAAAATAAATATTACAACAAAAAAATAAATTATCAGTATGCGGAATCGAGTGATTCATGGATATGATAAAATAGATGATACAATAATTTGGGGGACAATTATAAAACATTTGCC
>JAQICW010000217.1 GCA_027858355.1 Desulfobacula sp. | reverse complement strand
ACTTCATCCTTATAGCTTTGTTCAAACAATTCCATGGCAAGTCTTTCATCAGAAAAAGGCGATTGGTTTATGTTTTTAATAGTGTTGAGTGTAATATCCAGGGACTCCTGGATTCCTGTTGCCGCATCGTTTCCTGCCATATAGCCCTGGTGCGCAGGGCAGATAATGGAAGGGTTAAATTCCTTAATAAAATAAAGGGTTGAAAGATATTCATGAGCACTGGTAAAGTATAAAGGCAGATATCCCCTGCCTGGAAAATGAAATCCAAGGCTGTCAGAGCTGAACAGGATTTTTTCTGAGTTTAAAATCCCGATAAGGTTTCCAGGAGAGTGGCCTTTAATTTTGATCAGATTTAATGTGATTCCGCCAAGATCAATGGATTGTTTGCTGTTAATGACAAGTGATCCGTCAAGATTTGGAATTTTTTCCATAAGAAATTTTACATCAGACTTGCACTGGCTGGGATAGCAACCTTGAAATGTTCTTTACAAAAATAAAATCAAGATAAAAAAATTATGATTTTACGCTGGCTTTGCCAATAGTTGCAATATATATGGCAAACAATGCAAGCAAAACACCTGCCCAGTTGATAAGTGTTGTTGAACGCTGGAAAAACAGAACATCCCAGACAAAAGCAAGAGCCGGTTGGAGAAGGAGTATGATTCCTGAATAAGAGGTGCGCACATGGGGCAATGCGTTGGTAATAAGTATCCAGCCGGCAGCTTGGCTGAACAGACCCAGAGAGCCCAGGGCCAGAAAGCTTTGTATGGTTGGGATTTTAAATGTTTCTTCTGTTAGGATCATTTCCACTGCAAGGAAAAATGCTGTTGCCAAAGAGACAAGCATAAGAACATAAAAAATTGAAGAGTTCTCCATACCTGCTTGAAGTTTTCTCAAGGAGAGCAGGAAAAAAGCATAAAAGAATGCTGTCAAAATGCCCATAAGAACACCGATTTGATATAGTTTTGGTAAAGAGTCCCAGTCAAAACCAACAATCATATAAAGTCCTGCAAAAGCAATGGGAATGGAGAATAAAAATGACTTTTGCAAATTTTCTTTGAAAAAAAATATGCCCGCACATGTGAGAATGATGACCTGAAAATTGGGAAGTATCGTACCAAGTCCAGGACCAATACGTTCAATGGTTGAATGATAAAAAAAGAGATCCAGAGCAAATATAAGGCCACACAAAAAAAGCAGGGCAATGTGTTTAAGGCCATACCATTTTAATTCTCTATTAAACAGGGTAAGCAATAATAATATAATGCCGCCGAAAAAGACTCTATAAAAGGCGGAAGATGCAGGCGTTACCTGACTGGTCTTTACCCAGACACCGGAAAAGCTGATCATGAAAGCACCCATAAAAAGGGTTGACATTGCAAGCATTGGATTATCTTTAAGCTTCAGCAAAGAGTGTTTATTAAACCCCATTTTTATCCCTTTTTGTGTTCATGTGCATTACACAGACAGAAAACATCACTTATACGAAGGTCTTGTGTAGCCAATGCTTTTATTTCTGTCAATGGATATTTAACTCAACTGATACCTTTCAGTTGTGGACATATTAGGATCGCAAATTTTAAAACATCTGTTGTTTCCATGCTGGCGGCCCTTAGCGGAACCATCATAAATCGTTAAGAATAGCAACCTGTATGAGGATTGTTGTGTCGGCCCAGGCTGGCCTTGACAAAAAACAGGAGGCCGCGTATCTATAATTTTTAATAATACTCTATTTTACTTTTGATTTAAAGGAGATTTTTAATGGCTGCTAAAACTCCAAGACTCCTGAATGTACTGGATGCGTTTGAAGATGGTATCTATATTATCAATAGCGATTATACAGTTGAATACATGAATAAATTCATGAAAGAACTTTTTGGAGAGGGGATCGGCAAAAAATGCCATGAAGTATTGATTCAGTCTGATAAACCTTGCCATTGGTGTAAATATGATGAAGTTTTTATTAAGAATGAAACCCATCACAGTGAGGTCCATATTGAATCTGTTGATAAAATATTTGCCCTGTCAGAGCTCCCCGTTACAAACCAGGACAAAACCATATCCAAACTTTCCATATATCGTGATATCTCCCGCAGAGTGCAACAGGAAGAAAAGCTTAAATCTTCTAAAGAAAGCTATCAAAGACTTTTTACTCATGTAGGGTGTGGCGTGTTTATCAGCAGTAAGCAGGGACGGTTTCTGGATGTAAACCCTGCACTGTTAAAAATGCTCGGGTACAAGGATAAGGAAGAATTTCTTTCCCTTGATCTTGCAAGGGATGTCTATTTAAGTCCTGAGGACAGGCGAAAATATACACAAATCATAGAAAAAAAAGGTCAGGTAGTTGATTACGAGTTGAAGTGGAGACGTCGGGACGGGAACATAATTCATATACTTTTAACAAGTACTGTAAGGTACGACACCAACGGGGATATTTTAGGATATGAAGGGATCGTTGTGGATCAGACCCGGAGAAAAAAACATCAGATTGAAATAAAAGAAGCCCATGATTTTTTGGATCAAATTATTTCAAGTTCTCCCAATGCCATTATGGCTATGGATATGATGGGCATTATCAAATTGTGGAACAAGAGTGCTGAAGATATCTTTGGAGTTAAATTTGACCAGGTGGTTGAAAAAATGACCATACAGCAGATTTTTTCAAACAAGGTGGCCAAGAGTGTCATGGAGATGATGAGGGATGAAAAATTCGGGGGCAGGGGCAAGCTGAACTCTTATTTATTAAATTTTAAAAAAGATAATGGTGAGTTAGTTGAAGGTAACCTTTCTGCCAGTATCCTTTATGATGAAAAAGGAAATGAACTGGCAACGGTTGGATTATTTGTTGATTTAAAGGAACAGCTTCAAACAGAACGAGAACTCGGCGAAGCAAGACAGCATCTGCTCCAGTCAGAAAAGCTGGCTGCCATGGGCAGGCTGACTTCCCAGATTGCACACGAACTCAACAACCCGCTGTTTGGTATTATGAACACCCTTGAATTGATGAAAACCGAAATTTCTCCTCAAAACAAGAGGCGAAAACTTTTGGATATGTCTTTGTCTGAGATTGAACGTCTGGCTGACATGCTGAAAAAAATGCTGTCTTTTTCAAAGCCGGATCAGGACAAACGCATAGAAATAGATATTAATGTGATCATTGATGAACTGATGATGTTATATGAAAAACGGTTCAGGGAAAACAGTATAAAAGTAATCATGGATCTTGCTGAGAACCCGGGAGTCATTCTGGCATCCAGGGATCAATTACGTCAGGTATTCATCAATATGTTTTCCAATGCCATGTATGCCATGCCAGATGGCGGCAACCTTGAAGTCTCCACTAAAGTTGTTTCTGAAAAACTTTTTATCATTATCAAGGATTCAGGGACAGGTATAAGTCCTGACCATATTAAAAAGATTTTTGATTCTTTTTTCACCACTAAAAATGATAGCGTTCAGGGAGTAGGTCTGGGGCTTTCTGTCTGTTATGGCTTTATCAAAGACCATGGCGGGGAGATTATAGTTGAATCTGAAGAAGGACAATGGACAAAATTTACTATCACGTTTCCCATTGCCGGCAAATAGTTCCTGATCGGAAATTTTGAAAAAATTTTCAACTAGTTTTTCAATTTTTTTCTAATATCCTGATATTTTTCCAATTAAATATTTAGGGCCGACAAAAATTTATTTTTGTCGGCCCATATTGTCATTTTCGTATCAAAATACGTTAAACCCCTTTGTAATGGGGATGGTGTCCGATATCTTCAGGAAGTTATTATCTGTATTATAGTTATTATAGTATTAATTAATTGCTTGACAGGATAGATTTTATATAATAACTATAATAACTAAACTAATAAGATCCCCAAAAAAGGAGGTGTTATGGAAGACACGTTGACTGTATTCACTGCATGCAAATACTGCAATGTTTCGTCGAAAACCATCATAAACTGGGTGGAAGCCGGACACATTAAGGCGTACCGCACAGTTGGCGGACATCGCAGGATAAAAAAATCTGATCTTGAAACCTTTATGAGAAGCCAGGGAATCCCGATCCCTGAAGAAAAAGATGAAAGCGCCCGAAAAAAAATTCTTGTGGTTGATGATGACATGATCATTGTTGAGTCAATTGTACAGGCTTTAGAGGAGGATGAATTCGACTATGAGGTGCTTTCAGCCTCGGACGGTTTTGAGGCCGGGCTCCAGGTAAATCATTTTAAACCTGACCTTTTGATTTTAGACATTATGATGCCCGATATCAAAGGCTATGAAGTCTGTAAAAAAATCAAGTCCAACGAAAAAACAAAAAATACTAAAATTATCGTCTTATCTGCATACCTGGATGATGATAAATTCGCCCAGATGAAAGAGAATGGTGCGGATGTCTGTTTTTCAAAGCCATTGCCTCTGTCAAAGCTCAAGGATGAAGTGGCCAAATTACTCGGATTAAAAGAGGAAGGAGGCAGATCATGAATTTAAAGGAATCTTTGGAAAAAAAGAGATTTGTTGTGACGTCGGAAGTGCAGGTTCCTCTGGGTGATGATGAACCAGAGGTGATTGTTGAAAGCCTTGGCAGGGTAAAAGGCCGTGTGGATGGTGTGTCTGTCTCGGAAATAGAGCTCGAAGGTGTTGTGAGCGATACCATCAAAACATGTGGCCTTCTTAAAAAGAATAATCTGAACGCGATTTACCAGACCACGACAAGAGATAAAAATCGATTCCAATTGCAAAAGGATCTGACACTTGCCCATGATACAGGTGTTGAAAATCTTCTGGTATTTACAGAAGACTACAGGATTTCTGGGGATACGCTGCAGGAATCAATGTTCTTCCATGTTGATTCGGGAAAACTGGCATCGGTGATGGATCATTTGAAACAAGGGGTTACAATTGAAGGAAAAGAGCTTGACAGCAAGGTTGAATTTGTCCTGGGTTCAGGGGTTGAAACACCCTGGGGGAAAAACATGCCAAAGCGCGGCATGGAAGAAATGGAAGATATGATGAATGTGGGTACTGGATATTTTTTGACGACCCCTATTTTTGATGTTGACCAGTTTGCCAGGTTCATGAAGCAGGTTGAGCCTTTTAAAATCCCTGTCATTGCTGAAGTCATGATTTTGAGAACAGCAGGGATGGGTAAATTTTTGAACCGGCATTTTAAATCCGGACTTGTACCTGAATGGGTCATCCAGAAACTGATGAAATCCCCGAATAAAAAAAAGGCAAGTACGGAGCTTTTTGCCGATACTGTTAAAAACCTGAAAGATATTTGTCAGGGGGTTCATATTATTACCATCGGCGGTGTCGATAATCTTGTGGACTATCTGAATGCAGCCAAATTGAGATAAGGGAGAATTTTAAAATGGCAGAGGCGATTAAGATTGATGAATTTGACATAGAATTTAAAGATGAGGTCCTGGAAAAGGTTCCTGACGCTAACTTTGATCTTTGTCTGACGTGCGGGACATGTACTGGGGGTTGTGCAGCCTCGGAATTGTTAGGCATGGATCCCAGAAAGCTCATTCGCATGTTGAATTTGGGGATGGATAATGAAGTTCTCAAGACAAACTGGAAGTGGGTTTGCAGTATGTGCGGACGATGCTCGGCAGCCTGTCCCATGAAAATTAATATCCCTGCAGTGATTTATAATATGCGCGCCAATGTTCCCAGGGAAAAACGACCTAAGGGGATATTGGGTTCCTGTGATCAGCATATCAGAACGGGCAGTGCCATGGGAGCCCAGAAGGATGATTTTGAATTCACTATACTTGATGTGGCCGAGGAAATCCGGGAAGATCATCCTGGATTTGAGGATCTTCAGGTCACTTTGGATAGGGTCGGTGCCACAATGGTGCTGAATCAGAATTCCAGGGAACCAGTGACAGAGCCAGAAGAAATGGGTCCTTTATGGAAGATTCTTCACATGGTTGGTGCAGACTGGACCTATCCGTCTGTGATGTGGGCTGGAGAAAATTATTGTATGTTCATGGCTGATAATGAGGGATGGAAATATATTATAGAGGAGTTTGTTCACCATGTGGACAATAATTTAAAAAGTCCCCTTGTTGTCAACACGGAGTGAGGGCACTCATATTTTGCGATCCTGGAAGGATTGCGAAGATTTAATATTCCCCACAAGTTTGAACTGACAACCATTATTGAACTTTATGCCCAGTGGATAAAAGAGGGCAAACTGAAAGTAAACGCGGACTGGAATAAGGATATTGGAGTAAAGTTCACGGTACAGGACCCTTGTAATATCGGAAGGAAAAGCGGATCCAATAAAATTGTGGATGACTTGCGGTTTGTAGTCAAAACCGTTGTGGGTGAGGAGAACTTCATTGATACTGTACCCAACCGGGATAACAATTATTGCTGCGGAGGAGGTGGTGGTGCTTTGCAGGCCGGATTCCCTGACCAGAGAAGAGCCTATGGAAAAGTAAAATTCAACCAGATTATGGCAACGGGTGCAGCCTACGTGATTGCACCCTGTCACAATTGTCACGGTCAGATTGAAGACATTGGTGAACATTATGGCGGTAATTACCATGTGGTTCATCTATGGACGATTATATGTATTGCCATGGGCGTGCTTGCTGAAACTGAACGAACCTATCTCGGGCCGGATCTGGCTGAAGTAGGACTATAAAAAGGAGGGATCCAAATGGCCGAAAAAGGTACCAGAAAAGGTAAAGGTTCGGTAATGGTAGTAGGTGCCGGCATCGCAGGTATCCAGGCATCACTGGATCTGGCAGATTCAGGATATTTTGTATACCTCGTAGATAAAAATACAGCTATTGGCGGAACAATGTCGCAACTGGATAAAACTTTTCCCACCAATGACTGCTCAATGTGTATAATCTCTCCAAAACTTGTTGAGGCAGGACGTCATCTTAATATTGAATTGATGACCATGACGGAAATTGAAGATGTTACAGGGGAAGAAGGGGCTTTTACTGTAAACGTAAAAGAAAAACCAAGATTTATTGATCTTGAAAAATGTACTGCCTGTGGAGAATGTTCAAAAGTGTGTCCAGTGGACCTTCCCAGCCAGTTCGACGAAGAATTGCAGGACAGGAAAGCTGCATTCAAACTGTATCCGCAAGCCATGCCATCGGGTTATGCCATTGAGAAAAAAGATAAGGCTCCCTGCCGTCTGACATGTCCTGCCGGATTGAATGTCCAGGGGTATGTTCAGATGGTTAAAGAGGGTAAATACAAAGAATCGCTGGAAATTATCATGGAACAGCTCCCCCTTCCGGGTGTGCTGGGAAGGGTCTGCCCCCATGAATGCGAAGATGCCTGCCGAAGGTGCCAGGTGGATGAACCCGTTGCCATTCGAGACTTAAAACGTCTTGCAGCAGACTCTTTTGATCCAAGGCATGTGGAAATTAAATGTGCGGAAAAGGTCGGCAAAAAAGTTGCCATCATCGGTTCCGGCCCGGCTGGACTTTCCGCTGCCTTTCACCTGGCAAAGCAGGGGGTTGATGCCACTATATTTGAAGCACTGCCCCAGGCAGGCGGGATGCTTAGAGTTGGTATTCCTGCACACCGCCTTCCAAGGGAAGTCCTTGATAAGGATATAGAGGTTGTCACCAACTTAGGGGTTGAACTCAAACTGAATGCCCGTCTTGGCAAAGATTACACTGTGGATAGCCTTATGGCTGACGGGTTTGATGCCGTCTTTTTAGGGCTGGGTGCTCATAAAGGTATTGAACTTGGTATTCCCGGCGAAGAACTTAAAGGGGTCTGCCAGGGGGTTGATTTTTTAAGAGAACTCAACCTTACGGGAACAACAAAGGTGGGCAAAAAGGTCTGCATCATCGGCGGCGGCAATGTTGCCATTGATGTGGCAAGGTCTGCGGTTCGACTGGGTGCCGAAGAGGTCACCATTTTATATCGCAGGACCAGAAAAGAGATGCCGGCCTGGGAAGAGGAAATTATTGCTGCAGAAGATGAAGGCACAAAGATCACCTATCTTGCAGCCCCCCAGATAGTCATGGAAGAAAATGGCCATGTCAAAGCCTTAAGGGTCATTAAAATGGAACTGGGTGAACCGGATTCTTCAGGGCGAAGACGTCCTGTTCCCTTCCCGGGCAGTGAATATGACATTGAAATTGATCAGCTCATTCCTGCCATCGGCCAGCAGCCGGATCTTTTGGCAATTGAAAAACTTGCGGATCTTACGATCAGCAAATGGAACACCACAGAGGTCAACCCCGTCACCCTTGCCACGGACATGAAAGGTGTTTTTGCCGGAGGTGATGTCCAGACAGGCCCGGGTGTAGCCATTGGTGCCATTGCAGCCGGTATGGAAGCGGCTGTTTCCATTGTTCGATACTTAAAAGGTCAAGACATGGAAGAAGGCCGGCAGCTTCCAGTTGTTGAAAATCCCGAGTTCCGTCCGGTAATGGAAGACATGGAGCCCGAAAGCCGGTATAAAATGCCGGAACTTGCCATCCAAAATCGGGTGGGCAATTTTCATGAAGTGGAACTGGGATATGGCCGGGAAGAAGGCCAGAAAGAAGCAGCAAGATGCCTGAACTGCGGGTATTGCTCAGAGTGTATGCAGTGTGTGGATGCCTGTCTTGCAAATGCCGTTGATCATTCCATGGTGGAGCAGGTGCATTCCATTGACGTGGGTGCTATTATTCTTTCTCCCGGGTTTACGCCTTTTGAACCCACTGTGATGACAACCTATTGTTATGGTCACAGCCCTAATGTTATGACCAGCCTGGAATTTGAGAGGATTCTGTCTGCCTCAGGACCTTATGGCGGCCACCTGGTGCGCCCGTCTGATCATAAAGAACCCAAAAAGATTGCCTGGCTTCAGTGTGTGGGATCAAGGGACATCAATAAAGGAGATCATTCCTATTGTTCCGGTGTCTGCTGCATGTATGCCAACAAACAGGCAGTGATTGCAAAAGAACACAGTGCCAAGGGACTGGATGCGGCCATATTTTTCATGGACATGAGAACCCATGGCAAAGATTTTGATAAATACAATATCAGGGCCCAGGATGACAATGGGGTTCGGTTTGTCCGATCAAGGATTCATTCTGTTTTTCCGGAGCTCGGAGATACTTACAAGATTGTATACTCCACGGAGGCAGGAAGTATGGCTGAAGAAATTTTTGACATGGTTGTGCTTTCCATAGGGCTTTCGCCCAATAAGGATGCCCAGGCTCTGGCAGATAAAATAGGAATCGATCTTAACAGCCACGGGTTTGCTAAAACAGAAAACCTGTCCCCGGTGTGCACCAGTAAAAAAGGGGTCTATGTCTGCGGCACTTTTCAGGAACCAAAGGATATACCTGCATCTGTCATGGAAGCATCTGCAGCAGCAGCCACAGCATCCATGGCCCTGAAAGACGGCAGATGGACCCAGACAAAAACCAAGGAATTGCCGCCGGAGATTGATTTTTCGGGACAAAATCCCCGTATCGGTGTGTTTGTCTGTAATTGCGGTATCAATATCGGCGGTATCGCCGATGTGCCGGCGGTCAGGGATTATGCGGCAATACTTCCCTATGTCGTCCATGTGGAGGACAATCTGTTTACCTGTTCCCAGGATTCCCAGGATCATATGAAAAAAGTGATCCAGGAACAGAAACTTAACCGGGTGGTGGTGGCATCCTGTTCGCCCAGAACCCATGAACCATTGTTCCAGGAAACAATAAGGGATGCAGGCCTGAATAAATATCTTTTTGAAATGGCCAATATCAGGGATCAGAACACCTGGGTCCACATGAAAGAACCGGAAAAAGCCACTGCAAAAGCAAAGGATCTGGTCAGGATGGCCGTAGCAAAAGCCGCGCTCGTGGAGCCCTTGCACCAGGTCAGCCTTGATATTAAAAAGTCCCTCCTTGTGGTGGGCGGTGGTGTGGCAGGTCTGGAAGCTGCGCTTTCTGCAGCCAGCCAGGGAGTCCAAGTCCATCTGGTTGAAAAAGCAGCTATGCTTGGCGGGATTGCCAGGAACCTGAATACCACCTGGCAGGGAGAAGAAATACAAACTTATCTTCAGGATCTTATCGCAAGAACCCATGCCAGTGAATCTATCAATATATATCTTGATTCCCAGGTTAATTCCTTTACAGGCTCCATGGGTAATTTTGTAACCACCATAAAAACAAATGAAAACGCGAAACAGGCGACCATTGAACACGGGGCAGTCATTCTTGCCACGGGGGGAATGGAGTACAAGCCTTCCGAGTATATCTATGGGGACCATCCAGATGTATTAACCCATCTGGACATGGATGCGGCCTTAAGGGAAGGGGACGTGCGACTTAAAAAAGCAAAGGCCATTGTTTTTATTCAGTGCGTTGAATCCAGGAATAATGAAAATCCTTATTGCAGCAAGGTTTGCTGTACCCATAGTCTGAAAACGGCCATTGCCCTTAAAACAATGGACCGGAGAAAAAGGGTCTATGTGGTATACCGGGATATCAGATCTTATGGATTCAGAGAAGATCTTTACAAGCAGGCAAGGGAATCAGGTGTGCTGTTTATAAGGTATGACCTTGAAAAAATGCCGACACTGAGAAAAAATTCCAACAAAGACCTTGAGCTGTCTGTTATTGATCATGTTCTCAAGATGCCCGTAACCATTAATTCAGATCTTGTCGTACTGGCGTCTGGTATTGTTCCGGGAGACAACAAGCGGTTGTTTGAAAAATTTAAAGTACCGACAAATGCTGAGGGTTTCCTGGTGGAAGCCCATGCAAAGCTCCGGCCCGTGGATTTTGCATCAGACGGATTGTTTGTGGCAGGCCTTGCCCATTATCCCAAACCTGTTGAAGAGAGTATCTCCCAGGCAAGAGCAGCTGTTGCCAGGGCAATGACCATCCTTTCCAGAGATTCTTTGATGGTGGGTGGTGTGGTGGCAGAAGTCACGCCGGAAAAATGTGCGGTCTGTCTGACCTGCGTTCGAACCTGTCCTAATCACATACCCTATATCCATGCGGATGGATATGCTAAGATTGAGCCTTCCGAGTGCCACGGGTGCGGTGCCTGTGTGGCGGAATGTCCGGGTAAGGCGATTCAGCTGAAGCATTTTACGGATCAGCAGATAATGGCAAAGACAGATGCGCTTTTTGAAGAGGCATAAATAGCCTGACCCCAAAAATGACCCCAAAAACGGAGGCGAATAATGACCCAAGAATTTGAACCCAGGATAATCGCTTTTTGCTGTCAATATTGAGCATATGCAGCCGGGGACCTGGCAGGTTCCATGAGACTTTCCTATCCTGCTGATGTCAAAATCATTCAGGTGCCATGCACGGGAAGGGTAGATATCCTTCACCTGCTGAATGCTATTGAAGACGGAGCGGATGGGGTATATGTTGCCGGATGCCTTGAAGGTGAGTGCCATTATATTGAAGGCAATCTCAAGGCCCGAAGAAAGGTGGAATATGTTAAAAAAACATTGACAGAGCTTGGCATTGAGCCTGAACGGGTGCAGATGTATAACCTGTCGTCTGCCCAGGGAGCAAGATTTGCCGAAATTGCCAATGAAATGGTGTCCAAAATCAGGGAGTTGGGACCCAGTCCGGTAAAAAAAACCATGCGGCGTGAAACTTGAAATATTAAATTAAGCTGTGCTGGAAAATTTGAGTTTTCAGCACAGCTTTAAAAAAATATAGAGGTGAATCATTATAGTAGAAGTTCGGAAATCTCTTCAAGAGATCCTGGCCATGGTGGAAGACAATAAGAAAATTCTTATCGCCGGGTGTAAGGGGTGCGTCACAGTCTGCAATGCTGGAGGATTAAAGGAAGTTGAAATTTTGGCATCCTCAATAAAAATTGCCAGAAAAAAACAGGGCAGCCCCATTGACATTGATATTGAAGTTCTGGAAAGACAATGTGACAATGAATATGTGGCTGGGGTCAGTGATACAATAGGTGATTATGATGCAGTGATCTCTCTTGCCTGTGGTGTAGGTCCACAGTTTTTATCTGAAATGTATCCTGACCAGACATTTTATCCAGGCGTCAACACCACTTTTTTTGGCGGTGCCACTCAACACGGGGTCTGGGAAGAACGGTGTGCTGGCTGTGGTACATGTGCCATCCATAATTTTGGAGGGCTGTGCCCCATTGCCAGATGTGCCAAAAGCCTTATGAATGGTCCCTGTGGCGGATCATCCCAGGGGATTTGTGAGGTGAATAAAGATATAGTCTGCATCTGGGATTTGATTGTCAGAAAGAAAATGGAAACTGGAAAACTTGCAGATCTTATCGGTGTCAAAGGGGTAAAAAACTGGAGAACGTCAAGAGATGGGGGACCTAGGAAAAGTATCAGAGAAGAACTGATTCAGGGAAATATATAAAAGACAAAGGAGAGAGCCAAAATGAGTGAGCTCAAATCAGGTAGTAATCTTGAAAAGGTTCTGATAGCCGGACATTTTGCATTTACAGGAGAATGCGGCCCACCCAAAGGTGCCAATGTCGCACATCTGAAAGAAAAATTTAATTATCTTAAAGGCAATGTGGATGCGGTAAATATGACGGATAACCAGACGGCCGTGGTCAGAATGTCTTCTATGGCAGGGTGTGTACTGATGATTGAAGAAGGACTTGAGCCTAATTTTCAGATGGTTTGCCGGGACCGGAATCGCCTGGCCATAATGAGTGATATTCTAGGGTCCTATGCCCTTGGTATAAGGAACATGATATGTCTTTCCGGTGATCAT
>JAQICW010000203.1 GCA_027858355.1 Desulfobacula sp. | reverse complement strand
AGAAAGCGGACAACGTCCTCATCTTCCGCGTGCCAGGTGTTCATTGGAATTTCTTCGTAGTCAAGGTCTGTACCGGTTATCAGCTCCCGGTCACTATGAAAAAAACGCAAATTGATGACCGTCTTCACACCCATGGCTTGGAGCTGACGAAACCCTTCCGCCGTAGGCTGGGCCCCACGATAAAGGTCATCTGACACGTGATGGAAATTCGACAGCCCCGGCTTTTTGATCGGGACTGCCCATTCATGAGAAGATGCCGACAGCAAAATATCGGAATGAGGACCCTGCCATTCGCAAAATAAGAAGGACAGGCCGCTCCAAAACGCCAGTATCGCAATCACAATACCTGTGACAGCCATATTATACTTTTTACCCACCAAAGGCCCTCATATATTTTTCCATTTTTTATATACTCATTATTTACAGGTATAACCACCATCAATCACTAATTAAGGGTGTTGAAATCGATTCTTTAAAAAAGTAAATATTTTCTACAAATTCAATAACTTGTATTGCAAAAACCTCTGTTTTAGTGTATGATTTTTCAAGCAATCACACAAAAAAAACCGACAAAAAAACAGAGGCCTTATGCACATAAAAAATATCAGGAAAATAGTTAACAAGCAACTGAAAACTAAGCATCCGCACTGGAAAAGTATGACAAGAAAAGCTAAAAAGCTATTAGCCAAGGAAGTTGTGGATGAAGTGGTTAAAAACTATCATTATTCACAATCTTTGGATCTTCCAGTTGAAGCACTTACTGGGATTGATAATCAAACTCCCTCAGGAGGTATTCGATCTCTTTCAGAAATGGCGGATTTCATAGATAATTTTCATAGCGATAATCTTTTTGATTTCGATAAAAAGAAAAAACCTTATCCTGAAATCATTGACCCGGAACTCAAATTTATCGATGAGCTTTTTGATGATCAGATCATAAACAGTCTGCTTGCTCCAGATGGGTATTCTGCACCCCACAGGGATATTCACCCCTATCAACTATTTCGGATGGAGCTTTTGAAAATTTTAAAATACCCTGAAATCAGTTACAGAAAATTTTGTACTGATGAATATTTCGGTATGGAAAGAAAACAAAACAGAAGATTTGTAAGACTGCCTTTAAATACAAAGGAAATGGTCGATCATACTGAGTTAAGCCATTTCAAGACCGGCCTACACTTTAGGCAAGTGATGAATGTCTTTGTGTATATCCTTCACTATTTTTATAAATCCGGCTGTCTTGAGAACACTGTTATACATGGTGTTGATTCAACCGAGTTGCCTGCTGAGATAAATTATCCCTTGTCTTGCGTTTGCGTTTTGTAAGCAAAAAATTGTCGATTTCGGCCCTCTTTTTTGGATCACACCTAATAAAATCAATACCTTACGACCCTGGCACCTGCTATTGGTCGCAGATGTAGTAGGCACACGAATTCAAAATTTATACTTGATATTATGAACTTAGCGCACTATCGTGCGGGCTTTTTAGCCTGGCACATATTCCAGTGTCTCTTGATTACAACCAGGGCAGCCTAAAACAGGCATAAACCCTTCGTAATATCTGCCTTCAAACTCTGCTATTCCTATCTCAACATCAATAATTGCTTCGTTAACAGCAAATTCACTATTACACTGGGAACAACGATAACTGTATTCCTCCGGAGGAGGGCCGAACGGTATGTCCTCCCCTTCTATCAATTTTCGGTTCTGGCTCATTTCTTACTTCCTCTAAGTTTTTAAACAAATTATAAAGAATACCATACTTCCGATGCCATATCGTTACAAGTTCCATTTCATTTCCACAATATTGGCTGATCAACGACACTGCATCGTCAATTGAAATTGAAGCAACATTATTAAATATCCCAGAATATTTTTTGCGTGAGAAATACGGTTTATACCTCCGAGGATATGATAAAAAAACTGGTGAAATCAAAGATAGCTTTGAAGATGACCATGAACATGCCCTTACAATTAGGCTAAAAATCCAAGATGATTTGGAACCTATGTGGTCAATTATTAATGGGAGGCAGGAGCCTACTCCAATTAGCGCATCTGCAAGGGCAAAATTGAATGTTTTTTTAATTTCAGATTATACTAATTATCATTTTTCGTGGAATAAAGGGAATCCTCTCTATTCCTTATTACGAAAAGATGAATCCTCTAAGCCTGAAGGTTCAGAAAATAACATTGTAATTAATGCGCTCAGAGAAGCAAAAAAGAAAATCGATGAATGTGATTTCAGTCATCTTGATTCTGTAATGGAAAACATTAAAAGGAATAGCTCTAATTTAGGATTAGATATATCTGACACTGTTACATCAATCGATTTTAAAGATATTTCAATAAAGGACGACCGTGTCTGCCTCTATAATAAAAAAATTCCATTCCGCCAAAAAGGTAAAGGTTCAAAAAGATTAGCGTCTATTGCAATACAATTGGCAATCGTGGAATTAGGTGGCATTGTTTTGGTTGATGAGATTGAGCAAGGATTGGAGGCTGATAGGATAAAGCATTTAATAAGGACATTATATAGTACGAATCATGGTCAAATATTTATCACTACCCATTCTCCAATGGTAATAGAAGAGTTAGATGCCTCGAGTATTCAAAAACTATATGAGATTGATATTGGAACGGTAAGTACAAAAGATTGTGATGAAAATCATCAGAGTATAATTCGAGCTTGCCCTGAAGCTATGTACGCTAAAAAAGTTATTGTATGCGAAGGAAAAACAGAAATTGGTATATGCAGAGCATTGGATTTGTATAGACAGAAAAAAGGATTATCAAGCATTGCTGCTTTAGATACGGTATTTGTTTATGGTGGTGGACATAGTTTTTCAGAAAGAGCAATGACCTTGAATGAGCTCGGTTTAGATGTATGTGTCTTTTGTGATTCCGATGATGATAATCTATCTCCAACTAAAGAAGATTTGAAATCAAAGGATATTGCTATCTTTGACTGTGAGTCTAAAAATTCAATTGAAGATCAAGTTTTCAATGATATTCCATGGGAAAGTATAAAAAAATTAATCGATCATAGAATACATTTAACAAAAGAAAAGAAAGTAATTGATAGCGTGAGTAACAAGTTTGGAAAAACACTTCCATCAGATTGGAGAAAAATAGAACCGCCTAATCTACGTAAAGCATTAGCAGAATCTTCAAAGGTTAAAAAAAAGGAGTGGTTTAAAAGGATTGATCATGGCGAGTATTTAGGCTCTGTCATTTTTGAGATTTTCGATGAAATTAAAGAAAAATCTCTTGGGAAACAGATAGAAAAATTATCTTGTTGGATAGATAATGGATAATTATTCAAAATTATGCCAGGGTTTTGTAACTAATCCAAAAAGCATGATAATTGCACCAGCAGGTCATGGAAAAACTCATACAATAGCTGAATGTATGGAATTTACAAAAGGCAATCAATTGATTTTAACCCATACACATGCCGGTGTTGCCTCACTTAAATTTAAAATATCAAAATTGAATTCAACCTGTTCTTGCACCATTGAAACAATATCAAGTTTTGCTCAAAAATATGTGAATGCATTTTATCAGGATGATATGCCAGATCAGGATGATAAAGAATATTTCCCTTTTATAATTAAGGAGGGCATAAAATTATTTGGGCTTTCTCCCATAGCAAAGATTTTGAAAGCGAATTATTGTGGATTGTTTGTTGATGAATATCAAGATTGTACTGTTTTACAACATGATTTGATCATGACGTTATCAAAAGCTCTTCCTACTCATATCCTTGGCGACCCTTTACAGGGAATATTTGGTTTCAATGATGAGCCGTTAATAGATATGGGTCAGCACTTAAAAAGTTTTGACAAGACGGGTGAATTGACGGAACCATGGCGCTGGAAAGATTCAAATCAAGAATTAGGTGAATGTTTAAAAAATATAAGAGAGAAATTAATTAGAAATGAAGAAATCGATTTTTCAAATTTTCAATGTGCTATTGAGCTTCATGTAGTTGATAAAAGTGAAATGTCAAAACCGAATACTATTATTTGGAGAGTATTATCGTCAGATAAAAGTTTATTGGTTATTCACCCAATAAGCCACAATCTGAATGGAAGGAAGCGGATTGTCGGTTTATATAAAAATATGCTTCATCTGGTTGAAGCAGTCGATGGAAAGGAGTTCTACTCATTCTCAAAAAAAATGGATGCCTGTAAAACGAGCAATTTCTTTAAGACTTTATCGGAAATCGGTCTAACGGTTTTTAATAAAACTGCTTGGAATAATTGGTTTAATAAAAGTGGCGTTAAAAACAAAAGAAATCTTGAAGACAAAAAATGTGTTGAGCCAATTAAATATAATTTTAAAAAATTATCGGCTTCTATATCGTACGGATTGATTGCTGATACATTAAAGTTGATTGGAAAGCTGCCAGAAGTAAAATGTTATAGAAGGGAATTACTTAAGGATTTGTGCAAAGCACTTTATTATTCAGAAGCAGAGAATATTCCTGTTTATGAAAAAATGAAGAGTATTCGGAATGATAAGCGTAGAAATGGGCGTATCCTTGGCAAAAAATGTATAGGAACCACTCTTTTAACAAAGGGGCTTGAATTTGACACGGTTGTTATCCTTAACGCCAATGAAATCGAATGCTCTAAAAATTTATATGTTGCGTTAACAAGGGCCTCTAAAAGATTAATTGTTTTTAGCGAAAAGAATATCTGGAAGGCGAAAGAACCAATAAATTATTCTATTTAATCGCCATTTCTTTGTATTGTTTTCTCTTCTTGATAAATCCTTTCCCTTATGCAACAGCAACCCTATAAATATTTTGAATCTGAATTGGAGTACCCTTAATGACACTTGATTTACCGTCCTTGCCGTTGTAAGACCAATTAGTTCGATATTCATATTAAAATAGCAGGAGAAATTCATGGCTGTTCCAGATTTTCAATCATTCTTCAGTCCAATGCTCGATATCGCAAACGATGATAAGGAACATTCTCTCAAGGAGACCCGACAGAAACTGGCCGGACATTTTAATCTGACAGAGGATGATCTCGGCGAATATTTGCCAAGCGGTACCCAGACAAAATTTGATAATCGGGTTGCGTGGGCTAAAAGTTATCTGATACAGGCTAAAGTGTTGGAAAGTCCCAGGAGAGCATATTTCAAAATCACAGAAAGGGGTAAAGAACTCCATTTACAAAGCCACGAGAAAATCACTGTTAAAATCCTGAACCAATATCCTGAATTCGTTGAGTTCCATAGCCCCAAATCAAACAGCACTCCAGATCCAAAACCTCATCATCAAGACATCGACGTAATTGAAACACCAGAAGAAATCTTACAGAAGGCATATCATAGCATCCGAAATGATTTGGAGGTAGAATTATTGGATAATATCAAAACCAATACACCAGATTTTTTTGAAAGACTTGTTGTCGATTTTATGGTTGCGATGGGCTATGGAGGGTCCAGAAGAGATGCTGGAAAATCCGTGGGACGCAGCGGGGATGAAGGCATTGACGGAATAATAAAAGAAGATAGACTTGGGCTCGATGTTATTTATCTTCAGGCCAAACGATGGGAAGGTACAGTTGGCAGACCTGAAATCCAAAAGTTTGTTGGAGCTTTACACGGGAAAAGGGCCAAAAAAGGAGTTTTCATAACAACCGGGAAATTTTCACAGGAAGCTACTGATTATGTAAAAATTATTGACCCAAAGGTTATTCTAATTGATGGGCGTGATTTGGCTGGTTTTATGATTGACTTTAATCTTGGAACCTCAACCAATGCCGTTTATGAGGTCAAACGGATCGATACTGATTATTTTGTTGAGGATTGAAAAAGGAGACCCATGTATCTATCTGAAGAGAAACGAGCTGAAATCAGAAAATGTCTCGATCATCAGAAATCCTGCCCGGGGGCTAAAAAAAGAGACCAAATCAAAGATTTTCATGATACAGAGGACAGCAGGAAAATATGTCAGATCCTTTTTGATGCCAGGGATGGAAAAGAATTGTTTACACCGTTTTAAATGGGATGCTTTTAAACTGTCATGACATATAATTTTGACCCAGACAAATGGTATGACAATGAATTGTTCATGATCCAGACAAAGCTGAAAAAAAATGAATTAACACAGGAAGAATATGACCTGGCCGTTTTGGCACTGGATCAGAAAATAGAAGAGATGTGGAAGCGGTTGGATGGGACTTATCAGGTGGGTGGTTGATTTCTTGATGTGTTGGAAGTGCTGGGAATACAAGGATATTGAGTACTGGGATACGGAGCACTATAGCCAGAACGGCTCAGAATCGCTTTATTTTTATATGTAATTTAAGAAAGTTAAAGTAGGCTCCCTAAGAACATTGCAAGTCGAATCTTAACTTGTACCATCATTCCTTTTGGAATTAGATCGTTCAAGAATACTCCTGACTGACAGAATATTAGACTTTGTTTTTTGAATCATTTTTGGCCACTCAATACCAGCTTCAGGAGGTAAAGACTGCTCAGCAGAAAAATTCAAATAAGACAGTAATATTTCTCCCCTTTCAATTCGATCTCCAATATATTCAACATCCATAATTTTTTCTCGATATTTCCTATCTATAATCGGAATATCAGTCGCTATTGAATCATAATATACAAATATGTATGGCAATCTTTGTAAATGGTAGGCACCAATGGTTGTAATACGCAATGCTGATATGGGCATATCGCGATCAATTGGTTTAATACGGCCTGCAGTTTCAATGAGTTTAAATTTACATAAATTTGACAAACAATTATCAAACTGATCCGATGAAAATCCAATAGAATGGAGAAAATCCATTAATTTATCATATTTTACGAAACCATGGCTCTTACTTTGTATCCCATGAGTATTAAGATATTGTAATATTATTAAACTTAAAAAATGCTCTTTAGGATCTGGAGTAGTTAAATCGAAAAGGTTGTAAATTGGAGATGAACCTGGATTATAATAAATATTATCTCCAAAAATAATTGTTCTTAGAAATTCATGAAGTCTTATTAAATAATTATTTGAAGAAGATGTTTCAAGAATTGAAAGAATTTTAACAGTATCGATATGACCACTTCCAATAAACTTTTTTATAAATTCAAGACCTAAACGAACATTTCCTCCTGCAAGATTGTCTATACACTCGATTAATTCATTAGAACTCCGAAGCGAATACTGTAAACATGATAAAAATGCTCCAACTTTTTTAAAATCAACAACAGTTCCTGGGGGAAGAGAAGAAATGTGTAATTCACCATTAGTAATTTTTTGACCAAATTCCAGTCTTTTTTCCAAGACATTGTCTATTCTCGGAGGTGAGATACTAAAAGCTTTGAGATGGTAAGCACTCATACTACCATTTTGTTTTGATCTATGGAACGTTTCTGGACGTAACGCTAAAAAGATAGTTACTGGCCAATTAGATGCCAGTCCTTGAGAAATAATAAAAACTTGCTGTTGTATTTCATCTGTTCGTTGATCAGCATTATCTAAGAAAATAACTATTTGTTGTTGTCTACCTTTTGAAATATGTGAAAGTGAGGCTATCAAATGCAGCTCTTTATCTATCAATTTATTTTCAAGGAACTTGATTTCATTTTTATTGTATTCGTTTGGATCAGTTTCCTTTAGCGATCCGTATATTCCTCTTGAAAAACCTATCAATTCTCCATTATACACACCACGAATGAAATTATTTTCATTGATATCAATATTTTCTACTTCTTGAAACTGTCTTTCTATTTCATCCAAAGTAAAATCTCTGATATCTTTTGCAAATGCAGCTTTTGATCCGAAATCGATGTAGATTTGTATAGCATTTTGAAATACATCTTTTGCTTCTATATTTATAAAATGTCTGAAAAACATGGTTTTACCAACGCCGACATCGCCCAAAATAAGGATCGGTCTACGAGAGAAACTTTCTGCAACCAATTCAGATGATAATCCTTTTTTGCCTACCGCTGGAACTAACGCTGGATTTCTATCAGTATCATCAAACAAGGCCTCATATCGACTTGAAAGAAGTTTTTTACTAATCAATGCATACTGAGATAATGCGCCACTTTGACAATAGCAGTAATCTAAAAATTGATCTTCTAATTCTTTTGAGGATATAATATCTTCAAAAACCAAATCAGCTAAAATTTGCATATCTGTTTGCAAAATATTTCTATTTTTTATACCAGGATATTTGTTACTGAGGAGGGATAATTTTTGTGGGAGTATTGCTACATCAGAATGATAAAGAGCTTTCTGGATGTTACGTTCTAATACCCCTTGTTTTGAAAGAAATTCCCACAAATCTCTAAAATTCGTTACCATATCTTTGAACGAGTGGAAAACAATCGCTTTTCCTTCTGAAGGAGCTTTTCCGTCTTGTCGTGATCCGACGAAAATAATCATCTGATGTCCATTGCACACACAGGCGAACGGAACCCCACGTTCCTGACAATAGTTAGCAACCTGATCAATTGCTGCACCTAATTGCGGCACATCTTGTTTGAGAGTAGAAATTTTATATTTTCTATTTGATAAGCCTGAAGGGATATCAAAATAAGTACCTTCTTTTTTTGCCTCTACGATTAAAACTCTTCTTGGATAATTAAATGTGTAATCTGTGTAATTTCCATTAAACCTTTCTTCTACAATGCAATCTGCTCTTTTATCCCAACCTAAACATTCAAAAAAAATGGAGTCGATTAAATGAAGCCTTGTGGTCGCTTCATTTCGTAATGATTTATTTTTTTTATACCATTCGTGTAATGAGACAAGACGTTCTTTACAATTTTCATAGAGACTTGACATTTAATTATTCCCTATCTTTTTTATAAAATTAACAGATCTGACAATATATAATTGCTAACAGAAAAAGGACCGAGTAGCAATACCATTTCTACTCAGGTTTTTTTAAATAAATCTTCATTATTTTTATTAAGTTATGCAAAAATTCATAAACCAATCATTACGTTCTCTACATAAAAAATTCATCTTTATTCAATTAGATAGAACTTAATTTTGAAATGACTATGCTTATTATCATTAAAAAATATTCGTATTGGTAGGGTGCGGATTATGTCTATTATTCTTGTTTTTGGGATTCCTTCAAATAACTCTTGTTGGATTTAATCAACCCTAAAAACCCCATAAACCGGATAATGATCCGACACCTGCTTAGGTTCACAGTCCAGTTCATATATTTCATCAAAGCGCACAACGCCAGCATCACCAGTAAATTTGGCATTCATTGAATCTGTGATAATAATTCGGTCATAGGCACAGCTTGCACCGGCAACATTAGTATCCATCCCATTTGTTATCAACCATTTGTATTTGCCTCGGTCCCTTAATTCTATTTGCTGGTCTTCGTCAAAATACCCGCAGTCAGCATTCAAATCTCCTAAAATCATCACATCAGTCTCCCCGGGAAACCGGCTCTTTGCGTCTGCCACTATCTTTGGGAAAACAGCAAGTTCCTGGTCAACATCATCCGGGTTCACGTGGGATTTCGAGCCGGGGGCCGATGAGAAAATCATAATTCTCCCCCAGGTAATCAACAGTAACTTCCAGATCCTTTATTGACTTACCACTCTTATCCCTGATTTCCTGAATGGCAACCACATCGAACTGGGATATAATCTCCATCACTTCTGGCTTGGATGCTTTGGACCGGCCAAATACCTGAATGTTGAAACTGGCAATTTTAAGGGTAACTTCTGTATTGGTTATGGATACGGTGTCAGCACAGATATTGCACTTCTTTGATTGGCACTTGTTCGAAAATCAAACCAGGTGAATGCAATTTATGATTCCCAATCGGTAAACTTATTAATAAGTTTCCTATGGACAGTGTTTATCAGGGAATGTTAGTCTCCAATAAAATTGATTTTCGGATACCAGCCAATCTGTCATCAAAATAATTGGAGAACATTCACAATTTTATGCTATATGGATCGTTATCCTTACTTATTAAATATCATGGATGGAATATATGAGTCTTTTACGTGAAATTCAAGCGTCATTAATCTCAGAACAACCAAACTTAGGTAGCATCCTATTAAAGTTGAGACTTCTTGCTGCTCGTCTCGATAGCGATATTCTCGGTAATTGGGTTAAACATGAGCTGTCTGGATACCCTGATGATGTTGAACTTCCTAAGTATAGAGTTGTAGGAATATCATTCAAAGGGACATTTAGTGGCCCGTTTAATTCTGGTTTTGAAAATGCTCCAATTCCTACTGCTATAGTTAAAGAACATGCAGGAGAAGGATGGGTCAGTAGGCGGGTAAGAGAGGGAATTGAAGCAATTGAGGACCTAATTAAAGGATCTGAGAAGTCCGGCTCGGTTGGTTTAGATTGTTCCAACCTTATCCTGATTTTGCAGGGCAAAATTTACGAGGATTACGCATGCAATGCCATTAATGGATCGATGTCCAGAAGTTCTTTGATTCAAATACAGAACGAGGTAAAAAGCAGGACTCTTGAACTTACCATTGAACTGGAAAAATCGATACCGGCAGCTGCTGACATAACTCTTGACCCTGTGAAAGACGAAACTATAGATACCCAAAAGATCTCAAAAATTATTAACCAAACGATTTACGGTAATTACACCGAAATTTCCAGTTCAGGAGATGGCGCCCAGATAGGTGTTAACACTTTGCAAGGGAACTCTGAAGCATTCGAACAAATGCTGGAAAATGCCGGTATCTCAAAGGATTCGGCAAAGGAACTTAAAGAAATAATTAAGATAGAAGAGCCCACCTCATCTAAAGAGCCATTAGGGGAAAAAGCAAAGAAGTGGATGCTTGATAACCTTAAAAAAGCCGAGGATGGAACGTGGAAAGTTGGTATTTCAGTCGCAACAGACGTTATAAAAAAAGCCGTTATGGGCTATTACGGGCTTTAAAAATCTAATAATTGCCTTAATTGAGACCGGTTTTTCAAAAGTGTTTTAAATACATTAATAGGATTCCCTTTCCAATCGTTACCAAAAGCAACTCATTAAATTTCATCATGTTCTATGATTGAATGAATCAAGGTTTATTATCCAAGCCAAAACTTTTTTCTGGTCGCATGGTTGCCAAGACTACCAAATAAATCCTTTACACAATGGTAGCAAGCTGGTTTCATTTTAGAACCTGCCAGAAACTGATTTTAATACACTTAAAACCCCATAGAAACAATACAATCACCCAATTAGGACAATATTTTTCCGCTATGGCCAGATTGTTTTTTTATTTGGGAGGCCTTTATCGGCTGTAATGATTGTGAATAAAGGGATTACATAGCTTTACAGAAGTTGCAATGCTCCAGCTGTCACCACCAGGCACAACCGTAATTACACTTCCCAGGCACCCGGCCACACAGAATTTCATTTCCATTGCATAAAAACAGAAAACATGGAAGAATTTGAGACAACAATTTCAAAAAAGGAACACGATGACAGAAGAATCCATTACAGAAGAATGTTCAGATCCTACTCAGACCTTATCCATTGAGTTACCTTGTCAGATGGTTGAAAGAATTGAAAGATATGCCAAAAATAATGAAACATCAGTGACAGGTGTTCTGATTGAGGCCTTGGATAGTTTTTTAAGAAAGCCGAAATAATTTTATGACAATACTGAAGAACATAGACATGGGGACCAAAAATCCCCGTGTCTATATATGTGCCTAATGTGCCCAAATTGTGCCCGTCAAGGTCAAACATTTACAAACGTTTCCAAACGAAACCAAAAGTAAGGCTTCGAGAGGCCTATCAATTAAGGCTTTGAAATAACAATAAATTTCATTCTG
>JAQICW010000650.1 GCA_027858355.1 Desulfobacula sp. | reverse complement strand
GGATGGGGATGTTGAAATGCTCACAGGAAGAGAAATAGAGATTCTTTCCCTGGAACTTACAGACTAAATAGTATTTGAACGAAAACTCACTCATCTACTGCGTTGCTGCAAAATTTTGCCAAATTATAAATCGGGCCTCATGTACAGGAGTACACTCCGGTTTCAAAATTTTTTGCGCCTTATATATGAGCAATTTTTCATCCAAATACGGGTTTTCGGTAAGGCACTAAATACATAAACCATAAATAAAGACAGGTAAAACAATGGAAATAGATATTCAAAAAAGAGTCCTTGAAGCAAATGAAACCCAGGCAGATAAAAATAGAAGTTTTTTTAAAGAGCAGAATGTGTTTGTTCTTAATATTATGTCATCTCCTGGTTCGGGAAAGACACAGCTTCTTTGCAAAAGTCTCAATAAGTTGATGCCCAATGTAAGAGTGGGGGTGATTGTGGGAGATATCTGCACCCGAAACGATGCTGACAGGCTTGAAATAACCGGCGCCAAGACCATTCAGATCAACACAGACCAGTTTGGTGGTGACTGCCATTTGTCAGCTAACTTGATTCTTGCATCGGCAAAAGAGCTGGGATGTTTTGACCTTGATCTTGTCATAGTAGAAAATATTGGAAATCTTGTCTGTCCGGCTGAGTTTGATATCGGGGAAGATGCAAAGGCTGTGGTGTTAAGCGTCACCGAAGGGGAAGACAAACCCTTGAAATATCCTCTGATGTTCAGGGTGGCAGATGTGGCGATTCTAAATAAAATTGATTTGCTGCCATATCTTGATTTTGATGCTAAATTGGCAAAGGATAACATGAAACAGGTGCATCCCCATTTACCTGTGTTTGAGGTTTCAGCTAAGACCGAAGAAGGACTTGAACCCTGGCTTGAGTGGTTGAAGATAAAGGTGTTTGAAAAAACAGGGAGATAATTTTAAGAGGCCAAATCATGGGAAAAAAGAAAATGGCTTTTGCCGGTTCCTGGTATCCTGCAAATGCTGCTGAATGTGAAGCATCCATTAAAGGTTTTTTAAAAGAAAAGCCAGAGCCCTTAGATGGCAGTTTTATTGGTGGTATTGTTCCCCATGCAGGCTGGTATTATTCCGGATCAATTGCCTGCAGGGTCATTGCCTCTCTTCAATCCGATGAAAAAATCGATACCATTATCCTGTTTGGTGCTCATATGCACAAACAGTCTGAACCTTTTATCCTGACCCATGGTGCAGTTGAAACACCCTTTGGCCCGATTGAAGTGGATGAGGAACTCACAGATAAAATTATAGCCAGTATCAGTATCCGCAAGATGCCGCCCTTTAAATTCCCCGACGAAAATACCTTTGAGCTTCAATATCCCTTTGTACAATATTTTTTTCCAGATGCAAAAATAGTGGTCTGTGGTGTAGCCCCGTCATTTTTTGCTGCTGTTATCGGCAGCATGGCTGTTGAGGAAGCCAAAAATTTGTCAAGAAATGTCAGGATAATCGGATCCACTGATATGACACATTATGGCCCGGATTTTGGCTTTACAAATGCTGGGACAGGTACAAAGGCTGTGGAATGGGTGAAAAACAAAAATGATAGAAATGCTATTCAGGCAATGATGGAAATGGATGAATCAAAAATTATTGCCCAGGGCCTGGAAAATAAAAATATGTGCTGTGCCGGTGCTGCTGCAGCCACTGCTGCGGCCTGTAAAAAACTTGGCGCAGTCAAGGCTGTTGAATTTGACTACGCCACAAGTATTGAAAAATCTGCTTCTGCAAGTTTTGTCGGATATGCCGGGATTCTTTATTCTTTATCCTGAATAAGCTGGATAGCGCTTTTAATCCTTTGAATAGTTTTGTCTTTTCCAAGGGCCAGGAGCATTTCAAAGATGCCGGGACTCATAGTTGTGCCTGTTATGGCAACCCTTAAGGGCTGGGCAATCTTTCCAAACTTGAGATCAGTTTCCTCCATGATTCTTTTAAAAACGTTTTCAAGCGCTTCCTGGGTGTACTCTTCAAGATCTTTAATATAGTCTGTAGATTTTTGTAATACAGCCTTTATATCAGGGTTGAGAAATTTACTGGCTGCCTTTTCATCAAATTTTACATTATCCTGATAATAAAAAGCTGCACCCTGTGCCATTTCAACAAGGGTTTTGCTTCTGGGCTGAAGAGTTTGGATAACCCCCTGGGTAAAGGCATCATTTTCAGCATTAATCCCCAGGGTTTTTAAATGAAATAAAAGAGGGCCTGCCAATTGTTCAGGGGTTTTGTTCTGGATGTGTTTTGAATTAAGAGCAAAAAGTTTGTCCATATCAAACATTGAGGCAGATCTGCCCAGGTGTTCAAGATCAAATTTTTCAATGAGGTCGCCTTTTTCAAAGAATTCCTGGTCGCCATGGGACCAGCCCAGGCGGACCAGGTAATTGATCATGGCATCGGGTAAAAGCCCCATGTTTTTATATTCGCCCACTGACATGGCGCCATGGCGTTTGCTCAGGCGGGATTTGTCAGACCCAAGGACCATGGGGACATGGCCGAAAACCGGCATGGATGCCCCCAGTGCTTTATATATCAGCATCTGTTTGGGGGTATTGATCAAATGGTCATCCCCCCGGATGATGGTATTGATCCCCATGGTCAGGTCATCAACCACAACAGCCAGATTGTACATGGCAGACCCGTCACTTCTCTGGATAATAAAATCATCCATTTCAGTGTTTTGAAATGCAGTATCTCCTTTTACAACGTCTTTGACAATGGTAACCCCCTGGTCAGGTGTTTTAAGGCGAACAACCGTGTTATCCCCTTTTTTAAGATTTTTTTGCCGGCAAATGCCGTTGTACATGGGTTTTAATCCCCTGGCCTTTGCCTCTTCTCTCATGGCATTGACCTGGTCAGGGGTGCAGGAGCAATAATATGCAGACCCTGATTCAACCAGTTTTTCTATGTATTCATTGTATATGGAGTATCTTTCACTTTGAAAATAGGGGCCTTCATCCCAGTCCATGCCGAGCCATTTAAGTGATTCCAATATGGCATCCACAGACTCTTTTGTGGATCTTGCAGCATCCGTGTCCTCAATTCTTAAAACGAATTTCCCCTTGTTTTTTCTGGCATACAGCCAGTTAAATAGTGCTGTCCTTGCACCGCCGATGTGCAGGTATCCTGTGGGGGAGGGGGGAAACCGTGTGACAATTGTATCCATTTGTTCTCCATAAAAATAATATTGTGTAAAATCGAGACCTTAACTACCACAAAACTTTGAATCAGGCAATGGTTTAATTTCTTGACTCTTTTTGGAAATTGGGGTAATTATGTATGCTTTATTATATTGGAATATAATAATTAAAAATTCAAATAAAATAATATACTTAGGAGAGATCAATGGCAGTACCAAAGCAAAAGAGTTCCAAGGCCAGGGGTAGAAAAAGGCGGACACATTACAAAACAAGTGCACCCACGGTGAGCGTGTGCCCTGAATGCCAGGAGCCCAAACTTCCCCATACAGCCTGCCCTGAATGCGGCGCTTATAAAGATAGAAATGTATCCTCGGTTGATGACGAAGAATAGTTAAAGGAGATAGTCTAAAGCATGACGATTGAAACAAAAGTAAAAAAAGTGATTGCAGAAAAAATTCCTAATATTGATATCGAGGATATTGTTCCGGAAGCATCGTTGATTGACGATTTAGGTGCTGATTCTTTAACAATCGTTGAGCTTGTCATGTCAATGGAGGAAATG
>JAQICW010000648.1 GCA_027858355.1 Desulfobacula sp. | reverse complement strand
GATGTATTAAGTCTCAATATCGAGACATCATTATCCAGGAAAATGAAACCATGGTGATCGGCAAAAGCTTAGGCCTGGCATCCAGGACCGCGCCTACAAGGTTTGCCAGGATGATGCTTGAAACTGAAGCTGAGATGATTAAAAATAAGGATAGCCTTGAGACAAGAAAGCGTGCCTTTGAAAAGAAAAATATTGGTTCACTGCTCATAGGCGCAAAGGGCTTTCTGCCGGATTTTAAAAATCCAGAGCCTGAGAACTATACCTGGTTTGAAGATGAAGAACATAAGGAAAAGGGCAATTTTCTTGTGGGGGACAGCCTGGCCTTTTTTGATGGATCTGTTACCATAAAGGAAATTCACGATACCTATTTTAAGGCCAAATCAATACTTTCCATAAATATCAACTTTCTGGAAGTTTTTTCAAGCCCGAAAAATAAAATCAATGATGAGATTGCCGTGGTGGGGGTGGGCTGTACCCTTCCCGAGGCTGATGATCCAGACAGTCTGTGGGAAAATATTTTAAACAAGAAATATTCCATCAGTCAGATGCCAGAATCAAGATTTGATCGTGATCTGTATTATGACCCTGACAAAAGTGCGGAAGATAAAACATACACCATCCTTGCAGGGCATGCAGATCATTTTGAGTTTGACAAGGAAAGGTTCGGATATGCTGATGGTAAGGAAAAAAGACTTTCCCGCAGCCAGAAAATGGTGCTGCAGACCGCATATAAGGCCGTTGAAAATGCAGGGCTTTTGGGAGAAAATAACCATTTGATCTGCGATGATCCTGAAAGAACTGCTGTTATTATTGCCACCTGCCTTTCCAATGAACTGGGAAATGAGGTTCAGCTCAAGTACTGGTACCCACACCTGGTTTCCATGATGGAAAAAACAGATGAATATCAAAGCTTAAGTGATGATGAAAAACAAATAGTCAAACAGGTTTTAATGGAAGGCATGGAAGGGGAGAACCCAGGATATGATCCCGTCCATGGGATTCTTTTAAATATAGAAGCCTCAAGGATTGCCCGCCACCTGGGTGTCCGGGGTACAAATTATGTTGTTGATGCAGCCTGTGCATCTTCGGTGACTGCTCTTGATGCAGCAGCAGGAGAGCTTTTGTCCGGCGATTACGACCAGGTCATTGTGGGCGGAGTCAATACCCATCTGGCGCCGGAATCCTTTATCGGGTTTGCAAAAATGGGAACTTTGTCCCAGAATGGGTCATTTCCTTTTGACGAGCGGGCTGACGGTTTTATCCTGGGTGAGGGCTCCGTTGTTTTTGTGTTAAAAAGAATGAAAGATGCCATAAGGGATAAAAATAATATTTTTGGTGTCATCAATTCCATTGGTTCAAGTTCTGACGGCAGGGGCAAAGCCATTGCCGCACCAAACCCGACAGGGCAGTTGTTAAGTGTCCATCGGTGTTTTGAAAATATCAGGCCCGGTATAAAACCTGAAGATATCGGATTTATTGAAGCCCATGGTACATCCACTACCATTGGTGATCAGGCAGAGCTTGAGACTTTGAATTCCATCTACAAGAATGCCAGTGCCGGTATCTCTTCCATAAAATCCCAGGTTGGGCATCTTTTAGGGTGTGCAGGATCTGCAGGACTTTTAAAGGCATTATTGGCTATTAATAAAGGAAAACTTCCGCCCAATGGGCAATTTGAAACCCTTTCAAAAAATCATGATTTAAAAGGATCTTCCCTGTTTATTGTAAAAGACGCACAGGAATGGAAATCTGAAAATAATACATCCAGAAAAGCCGCTGTCTCTTCTTATGGGTTTGGCGGTATTAACTACCATATGGTTGTTGAGCAGATGACCCAAAACTATCAATTGATTCCACGGGATATTTTCACTGATCCAACCTATGATTTTAATGATGACAGAATTGTGGTTGCAGGTCTTGGAGTATTTCTTCCCGGTGCAAAAAACACAGAAGAGTTCTGGGAGAAACTTGAATCCGGAGAAAAACAATTGTCCGACATCCCGGCCGAACATTTTGATAATGATGCCTATGCAAATCTTGATAAAAATTCTATTTACAGGCTTCCCAAAGTCAAGGCAGGGGTTGTCAGGGAAGTAAAGTTCAATAATCTGAAATACAGAATGCCTCCCATGATGGTCAAATCCATTGAAAGAGGGCAGATCTTTGGCCTTGAAGCTGCCAGTGAAGCACTTGAAAGTTCAGGCTTGCTGGCTCAATTAAGCGCTGCCAACAAGGTTGGGGTCATTTTAGGCACCATTGCCGGAGAGCGGCAGAGCAAAAATATTATCAGGGTTAGAAAACAATTTATTGGTAATATCATTAAAAATTGTCATAATATTGATGCAAAAAAGCGCAACAAGGTTTCAGATGCGCTTGTGGAATCCATCCGGAATACGATTCCAGAGAATAATGAAGATACCACGCCAGGGCTTTTGTCCAACATTATTTCCGGCAGGATTGCCAATTATTTTGGATTGAACGGTGCCAATTACGTGATTGATGCATCCTGTGCCTCATCCTTTATCGCCATGCGAAATGCGGCTCGGAACCTGAAACACAAAGATCTTGATTTTGTCCTGGCAGGCGGAGTTGACTGCAACCTTTACCCGGCAGTTCTCATGGCCTTTAAACGCCTGGGACTTTTGTCAGAAGGGGACTGCAATTTTTACGATTCAAGGGCTGACGGCTATGTCATGGGAGAAGGCGCAGCCATCCATATTATGACCACCTATAAAAAAGCCCGTGAGTATAATATGGAGATTTTAGGAGAGATCAACGATTGTGCTGTGCGCTCAAGCGTGCCGGATCATCTCCTTGCACCTTCGGAACACACCTTTGTATCCACCATAAACGAAACATATTATAAATCAGGGATCAGAAAGCAGGATATCAATCATCTGGATATATTTGCATTCTCCAATATTTTTGGTGATATCGTAGAAAAGCAGGTGATTGAAAATTGTTTTGACCATGAAATGCATTGCGG
>JAQICW010000072.1 GCA_027858355.1 Desulfobacula sp. | reverse complement strand
AAAGGTGAAGGAAAACTCCTTGCCCTGGGGGCAAAACTATATGCAAAAAAAATGGGCAACCCTCAGGCTGCCATGGCTGTCAAAGGGATGGAACTTCCGGCCTATGATCCCAGAGGAGCCTATGGTATGGCATTGGGATATGCCCTGTCCACCCGGGGTGGATGCCATTTGCGTGCCTATCCCATCAGCCATGAAATATTCAGAAAACCCGTGGCCACGGACCGATTCAGTTTCAGCGGCAAGGCAAGGATCATAAAAATTTCTGAAGACCTGAATGCCATTGTGGATTCACTTATCGCATGTAAATTTACTTTTTTTGCTGCCGGCCTGGAAGAATACGCAAGTGTCTATGAAGCTGTTACAGGAATTGAAACCAATGCCCAGGATCTCTTACAAAAAGGTGAATGCATCTATTATAACGAACGTATCATAAATGCATTGAATGGTTTTAGTGCAAAAGATGACGACCTTCCGGATCGATTTTTTACAGAAGCTGGATCAAGCGGCAATAATATCCATATCCCGCCCATTGACAGGGATGAGTTTCTGGATGCCAGGAAAAAATATTATGGTGTCCGGGGGTTAAATGACAATGGTCTTCCCCAAAAAGAAAAAGCACAAACACTTGGACTTTTATGGAACAACTTGTAAAAAAATATTCAGACAAACTGGTTCAAGCAAAGCTGGGGGATAATTTAGGCCAGTCACAACCCTTAATCGGCGGCCTGGATGATATCCTTGTCTGGAACCGCAAAGCAGATGAGACCCGTGTTTTAGAAAATGTTTTTAAAGGGCTGAATATAAACTCTCTGGTTTTTTTAAGGCCTAAAGAACCATATAGCAGCCTGATACGCTTTCTGGCAGAAACCGCCCTTAATTCCAATGGATTGATTCAACCAAAAGATTGTGAAACAAGAACCTTTCTCCATGATCTTCCCGTGATTAACGAATTTTGCGCTGACCAGATCATTCAAGTTTTAAAAAAAAGAAAAAGTGCGATCATTGCACCCGAAAAAAACAATAAAACTTTCAAAGGCCCGGCAATTATCGCCCAGGGCACGGTCAGTCCGGAACAGGGCTTTGTAACCATAAGCTCGGTCTGTTTTGCAAGCTTTATCAAGTTTTTCACAGACTATTTAGAAGCACTTCAACAAGGGCTTGCCACTGTTGATGAGCACCATTTGTTTGACTCCATAATCCCATTTTTAGAGCCCATACAAAAAACATCGCCCAAATTTATCCATTCTCCCTTTCCCAATGAAGAAATAGTTTATTCTGCCATTATTGAGGCTGGCAAAAAAACTGTTGAATATGGACTTGTGGACTCTTATTTTGGTAATGTTTCCTATTTCTGGAATGGAACCCTTTACATCAGCCAGACGGGAAGTTCCCTGGATGAGCTTTCCGGATGTATTGATCCAGTTCCCATGGATGGATCCACCAGTGCCGGACTTACTGCTTCAAGTGAACTTTGTGCCCATTTAGAGACCATTTCCCGCACCCGTTGCAAGGCCATCCTACACGGCCACCCCAAATTCAGCGTTATTTTATCCATGGATTGTGATCCTGAAAAAAAAGCAGCCTGTAATTTTAAAGAACAATGCCACATCAAATGCCCAAAAAAGCGATTTGTGGACTGCACCCCCATTGTGCCGGGTGAAGTTGGCACAGGCCCTTTGGGTCTTTGCCACACCCTACCCCCTGCACTTACACAGGCAAATGCTGCCATTGTTTATGGTCATGGCCTGTTTACGATTGGGAAAAATAATTTTTCAGAAGCATTCCAAACAATGCTGGAAATTGAAAATCTCTGCTATTCCACCTATTTTAAAAAAGTCAGGCTTTTAAGAAAAGCCTAATACATGGCTTCAATCAGATCTTTAAACGCCTCATTGACAAATTTTCGCTTGATTTTCATGGTAGGGGTCACTTCACCGTCCTCTTCGTAGAGCCGCTTGGGAAGAATGGTGAATTTTCTTATATTTTCAACCCTTGCAAGGGTTTCATTAACGCTTTTAACTTCCCGATCAATGAGGGCAATCACCTGTTCGTCACAGGTTAAATCTTTATACGTTGAAAACTGAATCTTATTATCCTGCGCAAATTTCATCACATTGTCCTCATCAATCATAATAAGGCAGGATAAAAATTTTCGCCTGTCTCCAATCACAACTGTATCATTAATGTAGATACTTGCCTTGAGTTTATTCTCAATATACTGGGGAGTAATATTTTTACCCCCTGCTGTTACGATAATATCTTTTTTGCGGTCTGTTATTTTTAAAAACCCATCCTCATCAATCTCGCCCACATCTCCTGTATACAGCCAGCCATCAATAATGGTTTCAGCCGTTGCTTTATCGCTCTTATAATACCCTTTAAACACTCCCGGAGACCTGACAAGTATTTCGCCGTCTTCAGCAATTTTAATATCTATTCCTTTAAGGGCTTTTCCAACAGTCCCGAATTTGGTTTTATCCTCCGGGGAAATGGTGGTGACCCCTGTTCCTTCTGTCTGGCCATACCCTTCAATCAGGTTCATTCCAATGGACTGGAAAAATCGCAACACCTCTTTTGAAATGGGAGCAGCCCCAGAAATAGCCACCCGGATGTTTTCAAATCCAAGCCGTTCCTTTAGCTTTCTGAAAATCGTAAACCAGGCAATGAAAAACAGAATTTTGTGAAACATTCCAAGAGACTTAAAATTCATTACAAGGTCAGCCCGTTTTTCTCCTATTTTCAAGGCAGTATTAAAAACAATCCGCTTGAACCAGGTGGCATCCGCCATTTTGATCATGATATTGGAATAGTATTTTTCCCAAATCCTTGGGACGGCATATCCAATGGTCGGCGACACTTCCATCATATTTTGCATGATCGTATCAGGCTTTTCTACAAAATTGACAATATAGGCAAATTTTATATGGATAAAGACCGTGAAAAGCCGTTCAAAAATATGACACAGGGGCAGAAAGGATAAGACATTATCAGATTTACTAACCCTGATGGTGTCTTCAACGGCACTGGCCATCCATGTCGCATTTTTATGGGTGAGCATGGCACCTTTGGGTGGACCTGTGGTGCCTGAAGTATATATGATCACTGCAAGATCATCAGCCGTGACCTGGGCCTGCCTGTCTTCAAAAAACGATGGGTGCGCTTCATCTTCTTTGCTGCCTTTTTCAAGCAGTTGATCAAAGGTCATCACCATGGGATCTGTAAATGCCAGAAGTCCCTTTGTGTCCCAGACAATGACCTTTTTTAAAAGGGGAGTATTTTCTCTGAACATCAACCACTTGTCCAGTTGTTCTTCATTTTCCACAAATAAAAACCTGGCATCACAATGATTGACCACATACTCCACCTGCTGCCAGGCATTGGTGGCATAAACTCCCACAGACACACCGCCCACGCATTGAATACCCATATCAGCCATAACCCATTCAATGCTGTTATCTCCTATAATACAGGCTGCATCACCCTTTTCAAACCCCATGGACGAAAGAGCACATCCAACTTTTTTGGCCTTGGCATGGTATTCATGCCAGGTAATATCATGCCACAGGCCCAACTCTTTTGTTCGCATTGCAACCTTTGCGCTGTTTTGAACAACAGTATGGTTAAATACCTGGGGAATTGTCTCAAATATGGATTCTGTTTTTTTCATCGCCATGCTTTCTTTCTTTTCCATCGCTGGTAGCCTTTAGCTGATGCCTCGGATTTTATGCCAAGATAAAACTCTTTGACATCCTTGTCTTCCAGAAGATCTTTTGCTTTTCCTTTCATTACAAACCGCCCATTTTCAAGTATCAGGCCTGTGGAAGAAATGGATAAGGCCATGTTGGCATTCTGCTCAACCAGAAGTATGGTTGTCCCTTTCAAATTTATAGCCTTGATAATGGAAAAAATTTCTTTTACCAGGATGGGGGAAAGCCCTAAAGACGGTTCATCAAGGATCAAAAGTCTGGGTCTGAGCATCAAAGCTCTACCTATGGCAAGCATTTGCTGCTCCCCACCCGAGAGTGTGCCTGCCCACTGATTGGTTCTATTCTTTAAAACAGGAAAGTATTCAAAGACCTGTTGAATATCCTTTTTTATGCCTGACGAGTCTTTCCTGAGATAGGCCCCCATCAATAAATGCTCATGAACCGTGAGTTCCTTAAAAACTTCCCGGCCTTCCGGCACATAGGCAATACCTTTACGGACAATTTTATCCGTATCCCATTTTTGAATGGGAATACCGTCAAATTCAATGATGCCCTTGTCTGGCTGGTCTTCTATCTGGCCCATGATGGTCTTTAGGATGGTTGATTTTCCTGCCCCATTATTGCCCAGAATGGTTGTGATGCTTCCCTCTTCCACGGCAAAAGAAGCTCCTCGGATAGCATAGACCAGATCATAATAGGTCTCGATATTTTTTACTTCAAGCAGATCCGGCATATTTAGTTTTCCTCCCCAATGTACGCTTTGAGGACTTCTTTATTCTGCTGGACCTCTTCGGGGATTCCAAGGGTGACCTGCTTTCCGAAATTAATGGCCATAACCCTGGTTGAAATATCCATGACCATTTTCATATCATGCTCAATGAGCAAAATGGAAATCCCCAACTCATCCTGAATATCCTTGATCCAGAAAATCATATCCTGCTTTTCTTCCGAATTCATGCCGGCACAGGGTTCATCCAGCAGGAGCAGATCAGGTTCCAGGGCAAGGGCTCTTCCAAGTTCAATCAGCTTCTGGGTCCCATAAGGCAAAGCTCCCACAAACTTGTCCCGCACAGTCTCAAGCTCCAGAAATTCGATAATTTCTTCCACTCGTTCACGATGCAAAATTTCTTCTTTTCCGGCAAAAGATCGCTTCCCCCACAGGAACATTCCTTTGAAAAGCCCTGTTGTCATGTGAATATGTCGGCCCAGCATGATATTTTCCATGGTGTTCATATGGGAAAAAAGTTCAATGTTCTGGAACGTTCTGGCAATTCCCATCCTGGCAATGGTATCTGGCTTTTTGTTTTCAATGGAATTGCCTTTAAACTGAATATTTCCCTGATCAGGTTTATACAGCCCGGATATGCAGTTGAAAAGGGTGGTCTTTCCCGCACCATTGGGACCGATCACAGAAAAGATCTCACCCTTGTTCATGGTAAAGCTGATATCCTGGAGGGCTTTTATCCCGCCAAAGGAAATAGACAGGTGGTCAACCAGGAAAAAAGAGGATTCCATATTATTTTATACTCATCCAATCCGTCAGCTTCTTATACTTTCCACCGGCAAGACACTGAACCAGAAATGTCTCAGATCCCCCCTGACGTGAATACATGTCATTCTTGTTAAACGGTTTATAACTGACTTCAGGGCCGATGCCTTTAAATCCATTTATCTGTTCCATTGCAGTAATAAAATTTTCCCTTGTCAGATCACGTCCTGTATTTCTTAATCCCTCAATCATGGGTTCCGTAAAAAGGATACCGGCATAATAAAAAACGCCCCATCTTTCTTCCTTGGCTGCATATTTATCAAACACTTCTTTTTTATATTTATTAAGCAAAGGGTGATCAGAATCAGGAAGCTCGCCCAGCGTAGCGGTAATCACACCTTCCCAAAGACCTTTTGTGATACTCATCATCAAAGGAAAGTCAGAGGTGGTACTGGTACTCATGAACTGGGGTTCAAACTTCATGGCCTTGGCTGTTCCGACAATTCTTGCAGAATGTCCCACTCCTGTCCACATTAATACCAGGTCTGCCTTGGATTGTCTCAGCTTCATCACATGGGGTTTAAGATCCGTATCTTTATTTTCCATGGACACCTGAGCAACGGCTTTCATGCCATGGGCCTTTAGTTCAGCAAGAGCCCCTCGCAGCCCGTTCTTTCCATATTCATCATTCAAATAAGCAATGGCAATCCGCTTTTTTCCCATTTCTTCAATGGCATATTTTATCAATGCTTTGGCTTCACCATGATACAGCGGATAGACGGCAAACAGATTTTTCTGGGGAGGATTCACCCAGTGCAAGGAACCTGCAGCAGGTCCGACCCAGGGAATATTTTTTTTGGCCAGGTAATCTCGAACAGCTAAGCCCGGAGATGTTCCCACGCCACAGGCCCAGGCAAACATCCCTGTGCCTTCCTGGAGTTCTTTAACCCCTGCCTTTGTTTTGGCTGGATTATATCCGTCGTCAAACATGTGGTAAACAATTTTTCTGCCATGGATACCGCCATTGTCATTGATCCATTTAAAATAGTCGCCTGTGCCCCTGGCTACATTACCCCAGGCTGCGGCAGGACCTGTCTGGGGCCCCCACTGCCCAAGATGGATTTCCGTGTCTGTCACACCCTCTTCAGCACATAGATTTGGAGCAAAGCTCAACAAAAAAGCCAAAGAAACAAATAAAACAAGCATTAATCTTTTTTTCATCATTCCCTCCTTTTTAAACAATCATTTGGTTCTATATTACGTTCACGTATTCCCTGATTAAAACCCAAGTTAAACCTGAATTAAACCTTTTTTACATAATGTCTGGCAAAAAGCCCACTTGGTTTAACACACAACACAAGCACAATAATGACAAAGGCAACCACTGTCTTAAACTCGATAGAAATATACCCGCCAAACAGATTTTCAATAATACCCAGCATATAAGCAGCAACGACGACCCCGGGCAAAGATGTCATTCCCCCCATGACGGCTGCGGCAAATCCCTTGAGCAGGGGATCCCACATCATAAAAGGCTGCATGATGATCGGACAAATCAGCAGGCCTGCCACAGCCCCAACAAGAGAAGAAATCCCCCAGGTCATCATCATAATCCGATTGGTCCTCACCCCGACAATCTGTGCGGCTACACTGTTTTGCTGGGTGGCTTTCATGGCAAGCCCCAATTTTGAATATTTGAAAAATAAAAAGAGTGTAACCATTAATATTAATGCTACCACCAATGTCAAAACTTCAAGTTTGCTGATAAAGATATCCCCGATAATAAAGCTGTCATAGGGGCTTATTGGAAACGGCATGGATTTTTGGTCTGCACCGAATTTCCATGACACAAATCCTAGAAGAACCATCTCAATACCAATGGTGATGACGATCATCCCCAGGATATTGGGTTCCTTTGCCCGCCTGAGAATTGCAAATTCTAAAAAGCATCCCAAAAGAGCTGCGAATACGAATGCCCAAAAAAAGGCAAGATATACAGACATATTAAAAGAGGTTAAGAGCATCATGGCAAAAAATGATGAAATCAGGGCCATTTCACCCTGGGCAAAATTGGGTACTTCAGATGTTTTATAAATGATGACCATGGCAAGACCCATTAAGGCGTAAGAGCTTCCCACTGCAATGCCGTTGACAATAATCTGAATCAAATCAATCATTTAGGTCTCCATATTAAAAAGGCCAGGTTCGCCAATATTTTTTCGTTCGAATCCATATTCCATAGAGCCCAAGGGGTTCAAACAGCATGATCCCAATCAGAATAGAACCAAATACAATATATTGAATATTGGATACACCGGTAATGGAAAACCAGCTTTTAGAAAGATGCTCCAGCCATTCACCGACATAGGGGATATCAAGAATATTCCTCAATTTCAAATCCAGCCAGCAAAGAAGCGTAGCACCTGCAATGGCGCCCATCATGGACCCAAGACCTCCCACAACTACCATGGCCAGAAACATGATGGACATCATCAGGGTAAATATTTCCGGCTCAATAAACTTTAAAACAAAGGCATATAAACCACCTGCAATACCTGCATAAAATGCACTCACTGCAAAAGCCAGCGTTTTGTAGTAAAGGATATTCACCCCCATAGTCTGGGCCGCAATATCAGCATCCCGGATGGCAATAAATGCCCGGCCTACCCTGGTCTTGATCATATTCCGCATAAAAAGCAGCAGGAAAATTGTCAGGGTGATCAACAGGTAATAAAACTCCTTATCCGTATCCAGAATCCAGGGGCCAATGGTGATGTCCGGTGCATGGATACCTTCCCTGCCACCAAAAAGTTCAATCCGCCCGATAATCTGGGTAATGGTCAATCCAAATCCCAGTGTGGCTATTGCAAGATAGGGCCCTTCAAGCCGAAGCGCAGGCAGGCCCAGCAGGAACCCGAAACAGCCTGCAATAAAAGCGGCGCATGGCAGGGCCAGAAGAAATGGAAATCCTGCCTTTACCATCAGAATAATCGTTCCATAGGCGCCAATGGCAAAAAAACCGGCATGACCAAGGGAAATCTGCCCTGTATATCCCACCAGAAGATTTAAGCCTGCAGCAACAATGATATTAATGGCAATATAATTGGCCACATAGATATAATAATTATCTACAACTAAAGGGAATAAATAGAGAGATCCGATTAAAACTAAAAACCAGAAAATAACAGACGGAGATGTTAAAAGCTGAACATCTTCATAATAATCTCTTTTCATATCCATTTAAAATAATCCTTTTATGCTCAACGATCTGATGAAACAATTTATACTACTACTTATTTTATAGCGACTGAGTTGTCAAGCAAAAAAGGCCACCTTTGCATAATAGACAGTGTTTAATCTTTCTGTATTTATCACCAAAAATCAAAAAAATGATTTAAGACGTCAGTATTTATTTTATGAGGGTTTCGGAAGAGTCACTAGAATAAATACAGAAAGATTAAACACTGTGTATTATTCAAAAGTGGGCTTTTATGCTTGACAAATCAGACGATAGAAAATAAGTAGTAATATAA
>JAQICW010000027.1 GCA_027858355.1 Desulfobacula sp. | reverse complement strand
CGTTTTGTGCGGTCATACCCACGATGCCGGACAGATCAAGATTTTACCTAATCTTCATGTGCGGATTGGCGGAGCTGAGTATGGTAACCCTTGCCTGCAGGATATGTTGGAAGTCAAATAAATTTAGTTCGAGTAAAAATAAAACGAAATGAGTAAAAACAATTAATAGAATGTGGAGATAAAATATGAAATGCCCCACTAGTAACAATGTAAACCTTGTCATGGCCGATCGCCAGGGCGTGGAGATAGATTATTGCCCGGAATGTCGTGGGGTGTGGCTGGATCGTGGAGAATTGGACAAAATCATAGACCGCTCAAGCACGCAGCCAATGCCACAGCAGCAGAAGCATGAAGAACGGGGGTCAAGACAACAAGCTCATGATTCCCAAAATTATGAATGGCACAAAAAGAAAAAGAAAAAAAATCTTTTGAGCGAGTTGTTTGATTTCTGAATATGGTGCAGGAATTACGGTTACAGCAATAAAGGAAGCCTTAGATCTCTGGAGTAAAGGCCGCTGGAGTCAATTTTACAATCATTGGAATCCATTTTAAAGTGTTCGTTCTCTTATGCGGTGAAGCAAATAATACCAAAGGTTAAGGTTGCTATGGTTTTAAAAATCCTGTATGAAAAAAAATGATCAAACAGATACTTATATGCTTGTGTTGCTTGTTTATTTTTTGGGGATGTGAAAATACCAATCTGAATCTTGCTACAGAAGCTGGGATCGATGTGATTAAGGCCGCCACCTTAAGTGACAGGGAAGTTAATCTCCTTGCGGCAACGGCTTCAAAACAATCAGATTCAAAAAACCAGATTGCAGGCAGCCGGAATCCTTACGCAATGAGGTTGAAAAGGCTTGTGGGTGACCGATACAATTCAGACGGGTATGTGTTTGATTTCAAGGTTTATCTGTCATCCCAGATCAATGCTTTTGCCATGGCAGACGGAACGATCAGCCTGTTTTCATGAGACGGAGATATGTATTTTGATATACTTTTTAAAAAATCTGATACGTGTGGGGCTGAAGCGCAAAGGAATCTCCCTTGTTTTTGCCTACCTGGCTCTTTTATTGATATCAAGTTTATTGATTAAACTTGTCGAACCTTCTGATTCCGCCTTAACCCGTTTTGACCAGGCGCTATGGTGGAGTATTGTGACCAGCACAACTGTTGGCTATGGTGACCTTTTCCCTGTCTCTAATCAGGGCAAGGTTGTGGCGGTTTTTTTGCCTATATTCATGGGAATCGGTCTTGGTGCCGCATTTATTACCCATGTTGCTTCATTATTGATTGAGAGGAAAGATAAAAAAATGCACGGAGAAAAAGAATACAAAGGAAATGGGCATATATTGCTGGTGGGGTCAACTGATGAAACAGAACAATTGGTTGAAGAAATTCAGAAAGATGAAACATATGCTGACCAGGATATTGTCATTGCGGCTGACATATCACGACATCCTTTTCCGGATCTGGATAACGTTTTTTTTGTCAAAGGCAGGTCCGATACCCTTTACGCCCTCAACAAAGCCAATATAAAAGAAGCAACAAGGATCATTATTCACACGGGGAATGATGAAAAAAACCTGTTTGCCCTTATTAATGCCCTCAAACTGAAAAGCAAGACCTGTGAAATTACTGTCCGCTGTATTTCAACCCAGTCTCTGGATACATTTTCCAGTGTTCAGGGCGACTTTCAAATCATCATGCAGATGACCGCTGAAATGATCGTGCAGGCCATGCAGGACAAGGTACATATTCCGTTACAGATCCTGTTGAGAAACGATGCTGCTGAAGAAATATATTATGTGGTTGTTCCGGGAACCGTTCAGAACTTCACATGGTGGTCTCTGCATGATTATTTCAAGGAAAAGTATAATCACCTGACCTTTGCCATGCAAACCGCTGATAAAAAGGTGATTGTCAATCCATCAAAAGAGGAGATGGTTTCAAAAGGAGATGGAATCTGGCTTATAGCCCAAAAAAGACCGGTTAATATCGCCTGGCCATCATAAATTTCATGC